>JACQCN010000042.1 GCA_016201575.1 Candidatus Rokuibacteriota bacterium
TGAGCGACGAGCTGTTCGCCCGCGTGCGCGCCCACTTCGGCGAGGCGCAGGTGGTGGAGCTGACGGCCGCCATCGCGCTGGAGAACTTCCGCAGCAAGTTCAACACCGCGCTGGGGATCGAGGCGCAGGGGTTCTGCGTGATCAAGTAGTCGGCACGTCAGCTCGACGGAGCGGACGGAAGGGCCCCGTCCAGCACCTCGCGCACCTTGCGCGCGAGGGCGTCCGGCGTGAACGGCTTCTCGAGCAGCACGGTGCCCGGATCCAGGACGCCGTGATGGACGATCGCGTCGTCGGTGTACCCCGATACATAGAGGACCTTCACGCCCGGGCGAGCAGCCACCAGCCGCTCGGCCAGCTCGCGTCCGCTCATCCGGGGCATCACCACGTCGGTGACGAGCAGGTCGATGGGGCCCTGATGGCGCTCGCTGGCCAGCAAGGCGTCCTCGGGCCGCGGCGCCTCGAGGACCGAGTAGCCGCTCGCGTGGAGGATCTCGCGCGCCAGCTCCCGGAGCTCGTCGTCGTCCTCGGCGAGCAGGATCGTCTCCGCGCCCCGTGGAGCCCGGGCCGCGATCGCCTGAGCCCCGGGTGATTCGGCCTCCTCGTCGACCCTCGGCAGAAAGACCTTGAAGGTCGTCCCGCGCCCGAGCTCGCTGTACACCCAGATGTTGCCGCCGCTCTGCTTGACGATGCCGTAGACGGTGGACAGGCCGAGGCCGGTTCCCTTGCCGCGCTCTTTGGTCGTGAAGAAGGGCTCGAAGATCCGGGCCTGCGTTTGCGGAGACATCCCGAGTCCGGTGTCGCTCACCGCGAGCATCACGTACTGACCGAGCGCCGCGCCAAGATGGCGGCTCGCGTACGCCTCGTCGAGCCTGACATTCGCGGTCTCGATGGTGAGCACACCCCCCACCGGCATGGCGTCGCGAGCATTGACGACGAGGTTCATGAGGACTTGCTCGATGTGCCCGGGATCGGCCTTGATCCGCCCGAGGTCCGGCGACGGCGAGGTGCGGACGTCGATGTTCTCTCCGATGAGCCGCTGCAGCATCTTCTCCATCTCGCCCACCACGGCATTGAGATCCAGCACCTTCGGTTGGAGGACTTGCTTCCGGCTGAACGCCAGGAGTTGGCGGGTGAGGGCGGCGGCCCGCACGGCCGTGCGCTGGATCTGCTCGAAGTAGCTTCGGAGGGGATCGTCGGGGTTCAAACGTTCCAGAGCGATGTGGCTGCGGCCCGTGATGATCGTCAGCAGGTTGTTGAAATCGTGGGCCACCCCGCCCGCAAGCTGGCCGATCGCTTCCATCTTCTGCGACTGGAGCAGTTGCTGCGCGAGCCCTTTCTGCTCGGTCATGTCTCGGAAGATCGCGACCGTCCCCACCACCTCGCCACCCGGGTCACGGAGGGCGGAGATCGACGCGCTGACGTCGACCCAGCGGCCATCGGCGGCCCGGAAGGCCGTCTCGTAGTGCTTGATCCTCCGCTCCGTCTCGACACGCCGTCTGATCGCGCGCGCCTCGTCCACTCCCGATCGATAGTACTCGTCGATGCCACGGCCGATCATCTCGTGGGCCCGGTGGCCGAAGATCTCTTCGCCGCCCGCGCTCACGTACGTCACCCGCCCCTCGGCATCGGTGGTGATGATGGCGTCCGCCGAGTTCTCCGCGATGGACTGGAGGAAGTCCCTGGCGGTCTTGATCTCCGTGTACAGCCGCGCATTTTCCAGCGCGACCGCCGCCTGATCGGCGAACGCCTGCACGAGCCTCACGTTCTCGGCGTCGAACACGCGCCCCGCGCGGTCCCCGACCGTGAGGACGCCGGTCACACGATCCCTCACGAGCAGGGGAACCGCCAGGATCGCGCGGAAGGCCGCCTGCTCGATACGAGCCCGGGCATCCGGGGTGAGCGCCACGCGGGAATCGGTCAGAAGGTCCGGAGTCATCACGGGCTGACGCAGGCTCACGGCAAGGCCGGCCACGCCCGTTCCCCTGGGCAAGACGATGTTCGGGCCGATCGCCGGCCCCTGATCGCCGGAGAAGGCCACCCTGACGAGGTCTTCGGACTCCGGGGCGAGGCGGTAGAGCGTGGACGAGTTCCCGCCAAGCAGGGCCAGAACACTCTCCGCGATCCGCTGCCCGACTTCCTCGAACTCGAGCGATTGCGAAATGAGGCGCTCGACCTCCGCCAGGCTCTCCGCCGCTCTCCGGCGCCGGTCGGCCTCCTCGAAGAGCGCGGCGTTCTTGAGCGCCAGGGCCGCCTGGTCCGCGAAGGTCGAGAGGAGACGGACCTCCTCCTCCGTGAAGACGCGCCCGACCGCGTCATTGAGGCCGAGGGCACCGATCACCTCTCCGCGCACTCGCAGCGGCGCCGCCAGGACGGCGAGGAACTTCTCCTCGGCCGCCCGCTCTCGGAGCCAGTCGGGGACCGTGATTCGCGGGTCGTTCAGGAAATCGGCGGACCAAGCCGGCACCCCCTCGACCACGGCCCGGCCGACGACCCCGTGCCCGGCGGGCAGGGTCTGCCCCGCCCACTTGTCCTTCTCGGCCTCACCGGCGGCGGCGAGACAGATCAGTGCGCCCGACTCGGCATCCCGTCGATACAGTGCCGCGGTCCGGACGCGAAACAGCGACAGCAGCGTCGAAACCGTCCGATCGGCCGCTCGAGTGAAATCAAGGGTCTCGGACAGCTCCTGCCCCACCCGTGCCAGCGCGCTGGCGATTTCCTCCGCCCGTGTACGTTCCGATTCCCGCGTCTCGAGCGCGGCGGTCATCTCGTCGAATGCCCGGCCGAGCTGCCCCAGCTCTCCGCGCCCGTACGGTCCGCCCACCCGCGCGCGCAGATCGCCCTTCGCCACGCGGCTCGCCGCCGTCACGAGGACCTCGAGGGGACGCGCGAGGAGGCGATTCGCGAACCCCCACGCCGCCGCCAGTGTGCCGACCGCGATCAGCCCGAGGAGGGTGAGGTTGCGGAACAGGGTCCTCTCGGCGGAGGCAAGCACAGCGTGTCTCGGAATGCCCACCCAGACGTACGCCGACGGCGCCCCCTCATCGTCGAGAACGAGTGGAAGGAAGCCGTACAGCCGGCGAACTCCGTCGGAGCCGATCTCGTCGACCGCACCTTCCCGCCGAGCCACGACCGTCCTTGCCAGCGCCGTCTCCTGGGCGCGGTGCGCGGGCGCCGAACCGGAGTCGGGATGCCGCGCCAGCACGACTCCATTGCGGTCGACCACGCCGAGCACGGAGCCTTCAGGGAGTCGTGCGTCCGCAGGGATCCGGCTGAGCCAGTCCAGGTCGATGCCGACGACGACGATGGCCTGCATGGCACCCGAGGCGTCGATCACCGGCGCCGCCATCGGCAGCGTAGGCTTGCCGCTGACCCGGCCCACCTGGTAGCTGCCGATCGTCACCTTCCGCGTGTCACGGGCCTCGCGGAAGTACGGGCGATCCGCGACATTGACCCGGCTGGCCGACGCCGGCCCGCTGCAAAAGACGTCTCCGCTCGGCGTCGCCGCGACCAGCCCCGTATAGCCCGTGGAATGACGGAGGATCGAGGCCAGCACCCGATCGCAGGCCCGAGCATCGCGACTGTGTACGCCAAGCTGCGCCAGGAGGTTCAGGAGTTGCTTCGCTTCTTCGATCTGTCGGCGGTGGCCGCTCGACGCCACCCGCGCCGTCTGCAGCATGTCGTCGCGAGCCGCGGCGGTGGCCTGACGGCGTTGCTCGAAGTGCGAATACACGCTGAGCGCCACCGCGGGCGCCAGCGCGAGGAGAACCAAGAGGAGGAGGCGGATGCGCAGGCCGGAAACCGCCACGCACCCATAATAATGGCTTTGTCTTCGGGCTCCCAATTCTCTGACCGGGGTGAATCGGGGACAACAAGGCCCTCAGCACGTGGAGCGGGCCGGTCGCGAAGTCAGTTGCTCGGGGCTATCCCGCCGCGCCGTCGCCCTGCGCCGAGAACTCACCACGCCGTGATCGACCGTTTCGAGCTGAGCCCCCGCGCGGAACTGGACTTCCCCGGGACAGGCCTGCGATCCTGCTGATGGGGGTCGACTTGATAACGGACGGGCGGATGAGCGACCGGGTACGGGCGATGACTGACGGGGAGTTGGCCGAGCTACAAAACCGCCTGTTGCACTCGGTCCAGCGCGGTGATGGGCTCCTCGAAGTCCTGATTCGCGTGCCGGGCAATCTCCCCGACCCCACCCTCGAGGCCCTCGCCGACTCCCTCGGGCAGCACATTCCCTTGGTGGGCGCGTTGGTCACGTTCCAGTATCGTCCTCTCGTCGGGGAGGTGCTGACGGGGCGGACTGTCGTTGTCGCTGATCCCTGGGCTTGACCCCGACGTCCCGGCCAACTTCGCAGTTCCACTCGCGGCCCCGCGTCGATCGGGCAGCGAGGGAGTGGCGTTCGAGGCGGCTCTACACCATCAACACGTCCCGGGCGGCCTTCAGCGCCGCCCGTATGGCGTCGCAGTCTTCCGGGGGCAATTCATCGAGCTTGAGCGCGAAGCGCACGAGCACGGCGAGCTGACTCATCGTTGCGGTCAAGGTCTTCCAGTTCCCGTGAGCCGCTTCGCGGACGGCGGTCAGTGCCAGGCTCTCGAGGTGCTCCCCGATCGAGGGACGCGTGACGGCGGACATGCTGCGGATCGCTTTCGTGATGGCGGCGGTCAGCCTGGCCAGATCTTCGACCGCCGGCGGCTGCAGCAGCACAGCCCGGAGGCCCTGAGCGATTCGCAGGTCAACCCACCGGCACGTTACCCGCTCGACCTCGACGCGGCACCATACCTTCGCCTGTCGTTCTGGCTGGATCTCGAGTCGACAGGGTATGCCACTCTGCAAGCTATCAGAGGGCACCCAATTCATGAGCGCTACCCGGACGCTTCCCGGACCGGCATCGATTACTTGCCCGGCGAGACACAGCGTCTCTCCTAACCAGAGGCGGACCGGCGACGGGATTGGGCAAGCTTCGTGATGATCCACGGTGCGGTTGCCGGAGTGCAAGACGTCGGCCACGAAGTCTTGCGGCGGAAGTCCTTGCCGTTTGGAGCCGCGAGAGGAACTGGTGCCAGCCAGGGGGCATTGCGGCACCGACGGTGCCAGGGAGAGGCACGGGCCGGGTCCGCGTTGACGGCCGTGCTAGGCTGGCGTCATTTGCTGGCACTCCCCGCGGAGCCGTCGCCCGTCTCAACCCTCAACACGCCGGGAGCAGAATGGACCAAGCAGCCGTCCCCAAGCGCGTGCGCCACATGATCGAGACCGGCGGTGACGGCCGCCTCTGCGCGGCCTGCACCGAGCAATTCGCTCCCTAGCGGATCACGTCGTCGGCCGGGCGGCGGTGGCGGATCGCGCGAGCATCGGCTACGATCTGCGCACCCATGATCCACGGGCCCGACTGATCGAGCCGCGAGGAGGAGAACGTGTCCACCACGGTGATGTCCGCCGACAGCCACATGGACCTCATCTACCTGCCGCCCGAGACGTTCACGTCCCGGATGCCGCCTTCCTGGGGTGATCGGGCCCCGCACGTCGTCGCGCGCGACGGCCGCAAGCTCTGGGTCTCGGGCGACGACGTGCTCGCCCCGTACGGCGTGTACGGGCCCGGCGTGACCGGTGGGCGCCGCGGCCGCATCCTGGCGGACGCCGGCTTCGCCTCCGGGCGGGAGACGCGCCCGTCGAGCCCGGCGCAGCGCCGCGCGGATCAGGAGCGGGACGGCGTCGAAGCCGAGGTGATCTACGGCGTCATCGGGATCTCGCGCGGTCTCTTCGGCGCGAAGGGGATCACGGATCCCGAGCTGCTGACGGCCGTCTATCACGCGTACAACGAGTACATCGCGGAGTTCAGTCAGACGGTGCCCGGCCGGTTCTTCGGGCTCGGGTGCCTCCCGAATCACGACGCCGCCGTGGCGGCGGAGGAGATCCGTCACTGTCGAGGCCTCGGGCTGCCGGGCGCCGTCTTCGTCCCGTGGAGCGCCACGATGCCCGTGTGGCATGAGATGTGGGAGCCGGTGTGGGCGGCGGCCGAAGCCAGCGACCTGGTCGTCTCGTTCCACGTCTTCGAGGGGGGCGGGACCACCGTGGGCTACGAGGTGAAGGGGGTCCGCCACCCGGCGGCGATCGGCGCCTGGACCGTCGTGGCGCCGATGCAGATGGACGAGATTCTCGCCTCGGTGATTCTCTCCGGCGTCTGCGACCGTCACCCGCGGCTCCGGCTCGTGCTCGGCGAAAGCGGGATCGGGTGGCTGCCCTACATGCTCGAGCGCCTGGACGACACGTACGAGGAGCGCCTCGCCGACGACCTGAAGCTTCCCCTGCCGCCCAGCGCCTATTTCAGGCGGCAGATCTATGCGACGTTCCAGAAGGACGCGCACGGCGTCCGCGCGATGGCCCAGATCGCGCCCGACAATGTCATGTGGGGCTCCGACTATCCGCACCGCGACGGGACGTGGCCGTTCTCGCGGAAGGCCATCGAGGAGCAGTTCCGGGGGATCGACGAGACGATCCAGCGCAAGATGCTCTGGGGCAATGCCCGCCGCGTCTATCGTCTGGACGGCTGAGGGGACGCGCCGGTGGACCTGACCGGCCGGGTGGCGCTGGTGACCGGCGGCTCGGGCGATCTGGGGAACGCGATCGCCCGCGCCCTGGCGTCCGCCGGCGCCGACGTCGCCGCGACCTACGTGGGCAACGAGCCCGGCGCCACCGCGACGTGCGAGGCCGTGGAAAAGCAGGGGCGCCGGACCTGTCGTATCCAGCTCGACCAGACGGACCCGGAGTCGGCGCGGGCGGCGGTCGCCGCGGCCGTGAGCCGGCTCGGCCGCCTGGACGTCCTCGTCAACAACGCGGCCTGGAACATCGGCATCCCGTTCCCCGACCTCGACGGCCTCACGGACGCGGTCTGGGAGCGCATGTGGAAGACGAACCTCCTCGGGCCCTTCCAGCTCGCCCGCGCGGCGGCGCCGCACATGCGGGCCCAGGGCGCGGGGCGGATCGTCAACATCGCCTCGATCGCGGGTCTCATGCCGAGCGGGAGCAGCCTCGCCTACGCCACGACCAAGGCCGCCCTCATCCACCTGACCCGGTGCCTCGCGGTGGCGCTGGCGCCCGACATCACGGTGAACTGTGTCGCTCCGGGCCTCATCGAGGGGACGCGGATGGCGCGGCGCCTGCCGCCCGAGGTCGCCGAGCAGGCCCGCCAGCGGGCGGTGCTGCGCCGCGCGACCAGCGGCGAGGACGTCGCGAGCCAGGTGGTGGCCTTCTGCCGGGCCGACACCGTGACGGGGCAGGTGGTGCCGGTCGACGCCGGCATCCACTTCCACTGAACTACTACTTCGGAGAATGCTCGCGTGGGGCGGCGCTTCTACGCAGCGGTGCCGATGAGCTGGCTGAGCGTGGCCCCACGGACGGCGAAGAGGGCGGCGGTCAGGAGCTGGCCCTTGGGGGTGAGCTTGTAGCGGTGGGTCTTGGCCGCCGCGTGGGGCAGCAGGAGGCCGCCGACGAGAGCGGGGACCTTCAGCCACATCCGGCCGGGGCGTGACATGCGCCGGCTTTCGGCTCTGATCAGGAGCGCCGCGCCGGGATCCGGGCCGGGCCGCGGCGGTGCTGGATCAGGTCGCGGAGGGCGATCGTCCACCCGATCGCCCGCATCTGGTCGTCCTCGGCCGGGGACAGCCGCCGCTCCCGGCGCCGCTGCTCGCGCGGGGGTACGCCCCTGAGCTGCCGGCGTTCGCCCTGGCGCCGGTCCAGCACGACCTCGACGGTCTCGTTGCCGGCCAGCGCGCGCTTCACGAGCTCGAACAGCTTCACGCGGTTCCTGGCGACGATGAAGAGGTGCCGGACCATCTGGCGCTCGTCGTCCCGGCTGGCCGCCGCCTTGCCCCGCGCTTTCGTGAACACCTGCGACAGCGATTCGGTCGGCGCGATCTCGAGGAAGCGGGCGAGGGAGGCCCACGTCTCGCCGCCGCAGGCCGGGCACTTCGTGCAGGCGACGTCGAAGCACTCGTCGCAGTCGAGGCAGAGCGCGACCCGGCGCAGGGGGGCGTGGAACCGGGGCGGGAGTGCCTTCTGGACGCGACCGGGCATGACGGATGTAAGATCTAGCCTAGTCCGAAGCGTCGACAGTCGAAAAGGATTTTTTCCGCGTCGTTCTCGTCTCGCACGACGCGCGAAGCCGCACGCTCCTGTCCGTGCTCCTCGAGTACTGCGGCGCGCTCGTGACGCGCGCCGAATCCGCGGATCACGCGCTCGCCATGATGCGTCAGGTCAGGCCCGAGGCGCTCGTGGTCGAGCTCGCCGGGACCAGGGAGGAGGCCTTCCGGCTGGTCGCCGGGCTCCGGGCCCGCGCACCGCACGAAGGCGGCGGGATTTTCCGCGGTCGCCCTTGCGGACGAGGGCGCGGGAGGGGGCGTGGAGACCGTGACCCGCCCTCGTCGTTCGCGCGCCGCGCGCTGACAGCACGCCCGGAATTCGTCGCCGACGGCGACAGAGTGTCAACCGCGTGTCGTTTTGGCCGAGGGAAAGGCCGCGCGACGCGGTGTAAGCACGCGACGGCGCTGTTTATTTGGAGTTTTCCGCCGACCCCGACGTGGCTCTATACTTGCACCGAGGCCGCGTGCGGAGGTGGCCACGGGATGCTGAGCATCGGGAACAGCGACGCACCACAGGAGCTCCGCGCGGAGCCTCACGCGGAGCGGCGCGACCAGACGCGCGCGTTCGCGCCGTTGATGAACGTCCTCGGCGACTGGGCGTCGCCCGAGGACGTGGCGCAGCTCGGGCGCGACCTCGAGAGCGCCCGCGACATCCAGACGCGGCTCCTGCCGCCGGCTCTGCCGAGCCTGGCCGGCGTCGAGATCGGCGTCGCGCTCGCCGCCTCGAAGGTGATCGGCGGCGACTTCTACGATTTCGTCCCGATGCCCGGCGGGGTCGGCATCGTGGTCGGCGATGTGTCGGGCAAGGGCATCCCCGCCGCCCTCCTCATGGTGATGACGCGGACGCTGTTCCGCGCCGCCGCCCACGACGAGGACGAGCCGGGCGCGATCCTCGCCAAGGTCAACCGCGCCCTCTGCCGCGACCTCCCGCCCAGCATGTTCGTCACGATGGCCTTCGGCCGCCTCACGCTGGGCGCCGGGCGGCGGTTCGTCGTGTCCAACGCCGGGCACGTCCCGCCGCTGTTCCTCCAGCGCGGACGCACGCCCCGGCAGCTCGAGGTGGGGGGCACCGTGGTCGGTGTCTTCGAGGACTCGAAGTTCGAGACTCAGGAGATCATCCTCGCGCCGGGGGACCTGGTGGTAATGTGCACGGACGGGCTGATCGAGAGCCCGGAGGGCGCGGGCATCGCGGTCGGCATCCAGTCGCTCACGCAGCGTGTCCAGGCGATCGCGGACCAGCCGGCCAAGGTCATCGCCCAGACCTTGCTCAACGAGACGCGCACGCGGCAGGGCGGCGCCCTTCGCGACGATGCCACGCTGCTCGTCCTGAAGGCGTGAGGGAGCCGGCGCGACGGCGCCGGTCGACGCGCGCGCGTGCGGGCCGAGACCCTCGTGATCACCAGCGAGAGCCGCGAGCTGGCGCGCGTCCGCGCCTGGCTCGGTGAGCAGCTCGCGCGGCGGGGCCTCGATTCCCACGCGCAGTCCGCGCTGCAGGTGGCGGTGGGAGAGCTGACGACGAACTCGATCAAGCACGCGTACGAGGGCCGGGCGGGAGAGCCCATCCACATCTCGGTGGAGTCGCGGGAGGACAGCGTGGTCATCCAGGTCGAGGACTTCGGGAAGCCCTTCGACCCTTCGCGCTACCGCCATCCGGATCTCGACGAGATGAACGAGTCCGGCGTGGGGCTCTACATCGTGAAGCGCCTCGCCGACGAGCTGACCTACGATCTGGCCCGTGAGCGCGGGACGCGCTGGACGCTGGTGAAGTACCAGGCGGGAACGAGGCCGAGATCCGCATAGACGCGGAGGAGGGAGCAGGATGGAGATCGAGGTGACCCAGACCGGTGGCGTGACCCTCGTGGTGCCGAAGGGCGATCTCGACATGGGCACCGCCGACCAGATGAAGCGGACGCTCACGGAGCTGATCGAGAAGGGCCAGTCCAAGCTGGTCATGGACCTGACCGACGTCGCGTACGTCGACAGCTCGGGGCTCGGCGCGCTGGTGGCCGCCATGAAGCGGGCCCGCGCGGTCGGCGGCAACCTGAAGCTCTGCGGCCTCCAGGAAGACGTGCGGTCGATCTTCGAGATGACGCGCCTGATCAAGGTGATGGCGGTGCACTCGGACCGGCAGGAGGCCGTGGCGTCCTGGTAGACGGCGGCCGGCGCCGCCGCGCCGGCCCGCGATGGCCGCCGCGCGTTGACGCGATCGGGCCGATCTCGTACACTGCCGTCGCTTGATCGACAGACACTTCCGCCGGGCGGTCATCCCGCTCGCCCTGTTCTTCGGCACCTTCGCCTGGTCCTTCGTCTACGTGAGCCTGCCCTTCTACATCCAGCACCTGAGCGGCGGCGCCGCCAGCACGCTCCGCTGGACCGGCTGGATCCTCGGCGTCACGCCGCTGCTCACCGTGGTGATGGCGCCCGGGTGGGGCCGCCTGGCCGGGCCGCGCGACCCGAAGCTCTTCTACGTGGCGGTCCAGTCGCTGCAGGCCCTCGCCTTCTTCGGCATGACGCTGGCCCGCTCGCTCGGCGAGCTGCTGGCGGTCCGGCTGGTGCTCGGGCTCGTGGGCGCGTCGTCCGCCCTCCTCCTCTGCCTGGCGCCGCTGACGTCCGTCTGGGCCTTCGGCGCCGTGCGCTTCGTGCAGGTGCTGTGCGTCGCGCCGCTGTTCCCCATCGTGGTGACGGGCATCGCCCGGCACGGCGGCGGCGAGGTGATCGGCTTGGTCAACGGCGCGCGGATCGCCGCGGCGTTCGTGGGGCCGGTGCTGGCCACGAGCGTCCTCGCGTGGACGTCGCCGGCCATCCTCTACGTGGCCGTCGCCGCGCTCGGGCTCGGGTGCGTGCCGCTCGTGGGGCGCGGGTGGGCGGCCGGGCAGGAGGCGATGACGTGAATCGCCCGCTGGTCGATGTCCGCCTCGAGCGGGTCAGCGCGCAGGACGTCGCCCATGGCCCGATCGAGGACGTCGACCTCTACATCCGCCACGGGGAGTTCTTCACGGTGGTCGGCGCGCAGCGCTCCGGGAAGTCGATGCTGCTGCGGCTCGTGGGCGGCTTCGCCGAGCCCCGGCCCGGCCGCGTCCTCGTCGACGGGCAGGATGTGACGCGGATGCCGGCGGGCCGGCGCGAGATGGGCTTCGTCTTCCAGGACGGCGCGCTGTGGCCGCACCTGAGCGTCTTCGATCACGTGGCCTTCGGGCTGCGCGCCCGGAGCGCCCCGCGCGAGCGGATCCAGCGCCACGTGCCCGTCGTGATCGGCCGGCTCGGTCTCGCCGGCCTCGAGGGCCGTCGGCCGGCCGCGCTCACGCTCGATCAGCAGCGCCGCCTGGCGCTGGCGCGGGCGCTCGCGGTGGAGCCGCGGGTGCTCCTGCTCGACGAGCCCCTGTCGCACCTGGAGCCGGCCGCGCGAAAGGCGCTCCGGCTCGAGCTGGCGCGGCTGCACGCCGACCTGGCGGTGACGACGCTGCACGCCACGCGCGACGCCGCCGACGCGCTGGCGCTCTCGGATCGGATCGCGGTGCTCGACGGCGGCCGGGTGATCCAGGTGGGCGAGCCGCCCGAGCTGTACTGGCGCCCGCGGAACCGGCTCGTCGCCGAGGCCCTCGGTCCCGCCAATCTGCTCCCCGTGCGCGTCGTGGAGGTCCGGGACACCGGCGTCGTGGTGGAGTCGCCGGGCGGCTCGCGCGCGCCGATCGCCGCCGAGGGGGCCTGGCGGCAGGGCGCGCAGGGCCTGCTGTGCACGCGGCCGGAGTCGCTGGGCCTGGTGGAGGCGGCGATGGGCCGGAAGCCGGGGTTCCCGGGAACGATCGCCCTCCGGGTCTTCGAGGGCACCCGGCACATGTACGAGGTCGACATCGGGGGCGGGGCGAAGCTGCGGGTGGAGCTGCCGGCGATCGGCGAGAGCTACATCTTCAGGTTGGGCGACGCCGTGCGGGTCGAGATCAGCTCGGAGACCGCCGTCCTGCTGGCCCCCGACTAGGAATCGGAGGGGGAGCTTTGGTCCGACACGCTCCCAGCGCGCAGTATTCACGAACGGTAGTCGCGGGTGGCGGGCGGGTCCTGTCGCAGGGCGCAGCCCCGCGGGTCCGGCTCCGTCACCCACTCTCCCGAACGCCGCGCTGCGCGCGGCGCA
>JACQCN010000043.1 GCA_016201575.1 Candidatus Rokuibacteriota bacterium
CCCTCGTCCCGTCCGCCGCGCGCAGCGCGGCGTTCGGGCGAGTGGGTGACGGAGCCGGAGCCGCGGGGGCTGCGCCCTGCGACAGGACCCGCCCGCCACACCCGACTCTCGTTCGTGAATAATGCCCGCTAGGCCTTGACCGCCGGCCAGGTCTCCTCGATCCACGCGTACGTCGACGTGGGCTCGCGCTTGTGCCAGCCCGGGGGCGCCGTGATGTTCCGGATCGGGATCGTGATGATCCGCTCGGGATCGAGGATCGGGAACGGGTACTCGGGCACGTTCTTGCTGAAGCCGGTGATCGCGTCCTTGTACGCCTGGTGGTTGTCGGGCCGGATGTAGAGGTAGCCGGCCGGACCCGCCATCATCATGCCCTCGAGCTGGCTGATGATCGCCTCGTCCTCGGGCCAGCCGCCCATCAGCTTGTTGGCCTTCTCGACGGCGGCCTTCAGCATGTGGAGGGTCATGTACGCGCCCTCGGACTGGAAGTTCGGGTACTCCTTCCACCGCGCGTAATACTGGTCGACAAAGCTCTTGTTGAGCGGCCAGCGGTTGCCGGGCGGGTAGCTGAAGTGGTAGTTCGAGTGGACGCCGGCGATCGCCCCCTCGGGGTGGTCCTTCCCGATCGCGTGCGGCGCCACGCCGAAGGCGATCGTGCTGGCCAGCTTCATCTTATCGAACATCCCGTAGCGCCGGGCCTGCTTGTAGAAGGCCACGTAGTCGCCGCCCCACACCGAGGACACCAGCAGGTCGGGCTTGGCGCCGATCGCCTTGGTGATGTGCGCGGTGAAGTCGGTGGTGCCGAGCTTGGGCCAGCCCTCCGACACCACCTGGACGTGCGGCATCAGCTTCTTCATGATGATGTTGAAGTGATCGAAGGCGTTGCGGCCGTACGAATAATCGGGATGGATGTGGGCGACCTTCTTGACGTCGGGCCACGTCATGGCCACGGCCAGGGCGCAGGTGGCGCCGTCGGCGGACTGGATGTTGGTGATGCGGAAGATGTAGTGCGGGTTCGGCACCGCCTTGTCGAACAGGAAGTCGGTGCACCCGTCGGTGAAGATCGTGAGCGCCTTCAGCTCCTCGGCCAGGGGCCCGAGGGCGGGCGTGTTGCCGCTGGAGATGACGCCGGTGAAGAGGTCGATCTTCTCGGAGAGCTTCATCCGGCGGAGCTCCTTCACGTTCGCGTCGGTGCCCGCCGCCTCGTCGGCCTTCAGGATCTCGATCTTCCGCTTGCCCAGCAGCCCGCCGTGGGAGTTGATCTCCTCGGCCGCGAGGAGGTGTCCCTTGTACGACGGCTCCCCGAGCACCGCCGCCGGCCCCGTGAAGAAGGTCATGTGGCCGATCTTGAACGGCTTGTCGGGGATGTTGCCCTTCGGCTTGTCCTGGGCGTGGGCCACGGGGACGACCGGGAGCGCGGCGCCCGAGGCTGCCCCCAGGGTCACTCCCATGCCAACCCCCAACCGACTCAGAAAGTCCCGGCGACTGACTTCCTCGGCCATGTTCTCCCTCCTGGTATGAAGGACGGTTGAGCGCAAGTGCCTACCATCGAGGACCAGAGTATACTCCCGCGGGAGCCAGCAGAGTCCAGCATGGTCCGCGTGCTCGGGGCGACAATCGCGCAAGTGGGTCGGGGCGTCGGCTTCGCCGTGAAGGCCCGACCGGGCGTCTTCGGCCTGTCGGCGGCCGGCGTCCTCGCGCTCAACGTGCTCCTGCCTCCGCTCGTGCTGTCGCTGGCGCGCAAGCCCTGCGATTACGTCACGACCAACGCCTGGCTCCCGAGCTGCCGCGCTACCTGGCGTCACCGGGGACGCCGCTCGGGGATAAGGCCGCCTTCCTCTCTCGCCTCGTGCTGTTCTGGTTCTCCGCGGACAGTCCCTACGGCGTCGAATGGGGCGTCGCCGTCACGGTGGCCGACCTGGCCCGCTTCATCCTGATGGCGCTCCTGTTCGGCGCCTACTTCGCGCTGTGGTCCTGCGGGCAGGACCGCTGGCGACGGGCGGCATGGCGCGCCCGCGGCGCGCGACACGGCGGCCTGCTCGCGGCGGCCGCGAGCGTCGTCGGCTTCTCGACGGGCCCGTGCAGCGTGATGGGCTGCGGCGCGCCGGTCCTTCCCGTCCTCGGGCTGGCGTTCACGGGGCTGTCGAGCGGCACGCTCGCGCTCCTCGCGCGGACGTCGGGCGTCGCGACGACGGTCGTCCTCGCGGCGATGGCGGTCGGGATCGGCTACTACGGCTGGCTGGTTGGCGCGGCGATCCGGCCGGGGCCCGGTCGCTGACCGCGGCCGCCCGTCAGCGCGGGGCCGGCCGCGCGAGCGTCAAGGGGAGGACGCCCTGGTCGCCCCGGCGCACCACCAGCCGGACCGGCTCGCCGCCGGGCAAACGGGCGAGGAGCTGGGTCGCGTGGCGGAAGGACTGCAAGGGCTGGTCGTTGATCCGCCGCAGCACGTCGCCGGGCTCGAGGCCACTCCGCTCGGCCTCGCTGGCCGGGTAGACGTCGGCGACCACCGCGAGGCTCCCCGCCGAGCCGAGCCACTTGTCCCCGAGCTTCTCGGCGTCGACCTCGCGCAGCGCGAACCCGAGCTCGGCGGCGACGCGCTCGCCCGCGATCTCCGCGGGCATCGGCGCCAGGCGCACCATGAGCTGGCGCCGCCCTTCGTTGCGCAGCACGGTGAGCGGGATCTCGCGGTCGAGGGGCGCGCCCCCGACCACGCGCTGGAACGCGCGGCTGTCGACGATCGGGCGGCCCGCAAAGCCCACCACGACGTCGCCGGGGCGGATGGCCGAGCGGGCGGCGGGCGAGTCCTCCAGCACGGCGACGATCACGACGCCGTAGCCCTCGCGGATCCCGTGCCGCGCCGAGATCTCGTCCATCTCCAGCTCCGACAGGTCGCGGATGCGCACGCCGAGCCATCCCTGGGCGTGCGCCGAGGCGGCCAGCAGGAGCACGAGCGGCAGCGCGAGGACGGCGATCCGCTTCACGGGTCGAACAGCACGCGCTCGACCGCGCCCTCGGGCGACAGGATCACGCGCAGCCGCCCGAACGGCCGGCGGCCGAGCAGGGCGTGGGCGAAGCGCAGGTCGGTGTAGTCGAGCACCTGCCGCCCGTTCTCCACGTGCTCGATCAGCGTCGGGAAGCGCGCGAACCAGAGGTAGACCTGCACCTCGGGCGACTGCGCCGCCGCGGCGGCGGCGGCCACGGCGGACGGCTTCGGCGCGGGCTCGAGCGCGATGGGGCCGCCGAGGGCGGAGGCCCGGCCCTGCCAGTAGCGCGTCTCGTCCTCCACGAAGCCCGCCCATCCGAACGGGTTCAGCGGCCGGGGCAGCGCCGACACGCGCAGCGGCGTGATGCCCCGGGCGGCCGCGGCTTGTCGCAGGTGGCCGATGGCGGCGGCGTGGCTCATGGCCAGCGCGACCAGGTACACGGCGAGCCAGCCGAGCGCCAGGCGCCCGACCCGGGCGGCGCCCCCGCGCCAGGCGAGCCCGAGCAGCAGCGCCGCCAGCATCGGCAGCGTGACGAGCGGGTCGAGGATGAACACGAGGTCGAGGGCGGGACGCGCGTTGGAGAACGGCAGGAAGAGCTGGATCCCGTAGTTGTTGACGAGGTCCATGAAGAGGTGGCCACCGACGATCCCGCCGAGGGCGAGGAGGGCCAGCACCCACCAGCGCCTCTCGCGCCCGAGCGGGAGGAGCAGCGCGCCGATCAGCGCCGCCAGGCCGAGCGCGCCCACGAGCGAGTGAGTGATGCCGCGGTGGGTCTCGAGGGCAAGCACGCCGCGGCTCCAGAACACGTCGACGTCGGGGACCATGGCGCCGCCGACCATCGCGGCCGTGGCCTGCCGCCCCCAGCGCTGCCGGAAGCCGACCTGCGCCAACACCGCCCCCGTCAGCCCATGGGTGACCGGGTCCATTCAGCCCGTGTCTTTCGGGTTTCTCCCGCGCACGTGGCGGACCAGGTCCTCCAGCGCGGCCACCAGCCGCTCGAGTCGGCGGTCGACGTCCAGCGTCTCCAGCAGCTCCTGGCGCAGCCGCGCGCCCGGCAGCACGGCCGATCGTCAGCTTCGGCCCGACGATGTGGCGGGGATCTCGGATCTCTATCCGGACGCCGGCTTCAACAAGGCGACCGGCAGCATCTCGGGCCGGGTCACCAAGAACGGCAAGGGGCTGTTCGGCGCGCACATCGTGGCGTTCAACCCGGCCACCGGCACGCTGGTCAGCAACTTCGCGCTCAACGCCGACGGGGCCTTTACGATCAACGGCCTGTCCCCGGGTCCCCACGTGGTGCGCGTCGAGCCGCTGGACGATGCCGACCTCGA
>JACQCN010000369.1 GCA_016201575.1 Candidatus Rokuibacteriota bacterium
ATCGCCAAAGCCTCGCGACATCTCGCGCGCGATCCCGTGATGCCCGCGCTCATCTGCCGTCACGGCCCGTGCGGCCTCGCGCCCCACGGCCGCTCGCCGTACGAGGCGCTGACGCGCGCCATCGCCCATCAGCAGCTCAACGGGCGGGCCGCCCAGACCATCCTCGCCCGCTTCGTCGCCCTCTTCCCGACCGGACGCTTTCCCGCGCCGGCGGCGGTGCTGGCGGCGCGGGCGGCCACCCTGCGCCGCGCCGGGTTCTCGCGCGCCAAGGTGCGCGCCATCAAGGACGTCGCCCGCCACGCGCTCGGGGGCGTGGTGCCGACGCGGCGCGCCTGCCGCCGGCTCGGTGACGACGAGATCATCGAGCGCCTGACGCAGATCCACGGCGTGGGCCGGTGGACCGTGGAGATGCTGCTCATCTTCACGCTCGGCCGGCTCGACGTGCTGCCGGTGGACGACTTCGGCGTGCGCGAGGGCTTCCGCGTTGCCTACGGCCGTCGCGCGCGGCCAACCCCGAAGGCGCTCGCCGCGTATGGCGAGCGCTGGAAGCCGTACCGCTCGGTGGCGGCCTGGTATCTCTGGCGGGCGGCGAGCGACGCGCGGCGGGTGGCGAAGTAGACGCGGACAGCTCAGTCGTCCGGGTTGCGGCGGATGATCTCCTCCTCGCCCACCCAGTCCTCTTCCTCGTAAACTGTGCCGCGTGGGCCAGGGACCTTTCGCGTGCGGCCGGCGCGCGGGCGGCGCCGAGGTGTGTTCGTTGGCTTTTCGCCCCGCGCCCTACGCCAGTTGGCTCATCTCCGCTTCCGTCTGCTCCAGCCAGAGCCGCATGTCCATCTCGCGGTACATCGTCGTGGCGGTCGCGAGGTGCTGTTGGGCCTCCCGCTGCTTGCCCATGCGTCGGTAGAGCTTGCCGAGACCCAAGTGGCAGTGCGCGGCCAGTGGACGCATGCCGAGCTCCTCGGCCCGGGCAAGCGCCTGACCCAGGTGGTGCTCCGCGCCCTCGAAATCCGGCGGATCGCGACGGAAGGCGACCTCACCGAGGAAGCGCAGTGCGTATGCCCGGTTCGCCCGCTCACCGTGTGCATCGGCAAGAGCAAGGGCGCGTTCGGCGGTCGCCATCGCGTCTTTCATGCGACCGGCGAGCAGATAGCCCTCGCCGAGCTGAGTCATCCGCCGCGACTGCCACCACATGACACGAAGCGACGCGCTCTTCGTGACAGCCTGCTCCATGAGGGACAAGGCCTCGGTGACCCGCCCGGAAAGGGCGTAGGCGTAGCCCAACGAGCCCATCGCGAAGGGGAAGAGCACCGCGACCTCGTAGTCCCGGCACAGGGCCACGGACCGCTCCAGCGCCGGGATACCCGAAGAGGGCGCACCTTTGAGGCAGTAGAGGTGGCCGAGCGCCCCATGCGCCAGAGCCAGACTGTATGGCTGAGCCGCTACCTCGGCGATCTGGACGGCTTCTCCTCCGCGAGTGATGGCCTCGGGGAACGCGCCGAGCTCGCCGAGCGGCACAATCAGCCAGGCGCGCCAGAACACGGCAGGAAGGCCGATCTGGCCAAGGAGCTTATGGACCGGTTGGCCCTGGAGCAATCCGCCGCTCTTCCTCAGAAGATCTATCGCCCGCCGGAAATCGCCCAGGCCGATGTGCGCAAAGCCCAGCAGGATGTTCGCCGAAACCTGGAGCGGGAGATTGCCGGCGGTCTCCGCGATGGCGAGCCCGCGCTCACCCGACTCGATAGCACGCGCTTGGTCACCCATCGGCGCGAGGCAACCGAGCATGAGGACGGCGACGCGCGCCAGTCGAGTTTGATCTTCCAGGGCGCGTGCCAGCGCTTCGGCCTCGCCCAGGTGATCCACGATGCGCCCGAGCTCTCCGAGCGAATAGTACGCCGCCTCGCGATAGATCCAGAGGTCGTACGCCTGCTCCATCCTGCTCCGACCTTCGGGCAGGTGCTCGAGCACCTGCAGGGCCTGCTCGAAATAGGCGGCCGCCTCCCGATTCGCGGAGCACGCCACGGCTCTGGCCCCGGCCTGCCGGAGGTAGGTCAGCGCCTTCTCCCAGACCTCGCCACGAACGGCGTGGTGGGCGAGCCGGTCGACGTTCTCGGTCAGGCGTTCGGGATAGAGCCTCTCGAGCGCCTCCATGATCCGGGTATGGAGCATCCGTCGCCGGTCGTGAAGGAGACTCCCGTAGGCGACCTGGCAGGTGAGGCCGTGCTTGAAGGTGTACTCGAGGTCGGGGAACAGCCGGGCTTCGTACAGGAACTCAGCCGCCTGCAAGTGCGTGAGGCCCCGTCGCAGAGCCCCTTCCGGCTCCTCGGCGATGGCCTGAAGGAGAGCCAGGGGGACCGCCTCGCCGATGACCGCCGCCGCCTGGAGAAGGCGCTTCTCCTCGGACGGAAGGCGGTCGATCCGGGACGCCAGGACCGCCTGCACCGTGGCCGGTACCTCAATGCTCGGCAGGGCCTTGGCGACGCGATACGCTCCACGCTCGCCGACCAGGACCTCGGTCTCGACGAGGGTGCGGACGCTCTCCCCCAGGAAGAACGGGTTGCCCTGGGTCTGGTTGATCAGGAGCTGCTTGAGCGGACTGAGCCCCGGATCGGATCCCAGCAGGCTCCGGAGAAGTTCCTCGGCGCTTTCGGAGGGCAGGGGGTCGATTCCGAGCTGGGTGTAATACGTCTTGCTTCCCCATCCGTGCTGGTACTCGGGACGGTAGTTCACGAGGAGCAGGACGCGGGCGGGCGGGACGCTCTCGATCAGGCTGTCGAGGAACCCCTGGGTCTCGGAATCGATCCAGTGGAGGTCCTCCATCGCCAGGCAGAGAGGCTGGACCTGACTCTCTCGGAGCAGCAGGCGTTTGAGGGCGTCCAAGGTCCGCTGGCGGCGCTGGGGCGGGTCCAGCGCCTGCCACCGGGCGTCCTCGATCGGCACGTCCAGAAGGGTGAGGAACGCCGGCAGCGTGGAGGCCAGGGTCTGATCCAGCGCGAGGAGCTTTCCCGTGAGCTTCTCGCGGATCTTCCGCCCATCGTCGCGGGGCTCGATCTGGCCGTACGCCCTGAGGAGGTCGATGACCGACAGATAGGGAGTGGCCCTTCCGTAGGAGGCCGAACTGCTTTCGAGGACGAGCCAGCCGTGCGTGTGATGCGAATGGATGAACTCCCAGAGCAGCCGGGACTTGCCGACGCCGGGCTCGCCGACGAAGGCGACCACTTGGCCGTGCCCTGCGCGGGCCTTTTCCAGGGCCTGGCGGAGCCCCTCCATCTCGGCCTCGCGCCCGACGAAGCGGGTGAGCCCGCGGGCCGCCGCGGCCTCCATGCGGGAGCGCACCGACCCGGCCCCGGTGACCTCGTACACCTCGATCGGCGCCTCGAGCCCCTTGATGGGCAACGGGCCGAGAGGTGTGACCTGGACAAAGCCCTCCGCTAATCGCAGCGTGTGAGGGGACACAAGGATGGACCCCGGCGCGGCCGCCTGTTCCATCCGGGCGGCCAGATGGGTGGTCTGGCCGACGGCGGTGTAGTCCAT
>JACQCN010000370.1 GCA_016201575.1 Candidatus Rokuibacteriota bacterium
GCCTCGACGTCCTCGGCGTCGAGGGAGAGCCGCGTGAGGCCGGGCACGGTGGGCACCGCGACGGCAGCGCCCGTGCGCGCGAGCTGCCGGGCCGCCTGCCCGAGCCGCGGGTCGTCCTTCCCCGCGGGTGCCAGCCCGTGCACGAGCACGAGCGAGCAGGCGCGCCCGCGCCAGCCATCGCCCGCTGCGGCACCGCCGCGGCCCGGAAGCCCGGCGGACGGGGCATCCGTGCGGGCGCGGGCGTCCGCGACATACCCGGCGCACTCGGCGCCCGTGTAGAGATCGGCGGCGACGCCGGGAAGCGGAAGCCGGGCGCGGACGGGCTCGGGGGTGATGGCGGTGAGGGCGGGGACGCGGCCGGCCGAGAGAAACTCCAGCAGGAAGGCCGCGCTCAGGACGGACGTCCACCCGGCGCGAAGGAGGAGCGGAGCGACCAACAGGAGGGCGAGGGCGGCGAGGAGGAGCGGGCGGCGCGCTACTTGCGGTTCACGCACCTGATCAGGCGCCAGCCGTTGAACATGTTGACCTTCACCACCAGCTCGGGGACGAGGCCAACCTTCTTCAGCAGCGGGGCCATCTTCAGGTTCGACTTCCAGCCGAGCCGCGTGCACAGGGGCGCCACCATGTCCTCGAAGCGTCCCGTCAGCCGCCGCTCGCTGCGGAAATGGTTGAGGATCACCAGCGTGCCGCCGGGCTTGACCACGCGGCGCATCTCGCGCAGGACGCCCACGGGGTCGGGCACCGCGCTGATCGTGTACGTCGCCACCGCCTTGTCGAACTCGTTGTCGCCGAAGTCCATGCTCGTGGCGTCCATGACCTTGAGCGTGACGTTCGGCATCCCCATCTCCTGCACGCGCTCGATCGCCTTGTCGAGCATCTCGCTGGAGAGATCGATGCCGGTGAGCCGGACCGTCGCCGGGTACAGCGGCAGGTTGAGCCCGGTCCCGATGCCGATCTCGAGCACGCTGTCCTCCGGCTGGAGGCGGAGCTGGGAGATCGCAGCGGAGCGTCCGGGGGCGAAGATCCAGTCGAAGACGAGGTCGTACACGGGCGCGTAGAACTCGTAGGCACGCTCCACGTGCCTCTTCTCCAGCGCGGCGTCCAACTATCCGGCCTCCAGTCAGGGGGTGACGATGATGACGCGCCGCTGATTGTAACCGGGTCGCCGCCGGGTTGCCAAGGGGCTGAGCTCGCCGCCTACGTCAACCAACGTAGCAAGAATGTGGCCAGCGAGAGAAATATCGTCACGCCCACCACGTCCTGGAACGCGGTCTCGAAGGGCCCGGCCGTCAGGGCGGGATCGAAGCCGAGCCGCTTCGAGAGCATCGGGATCCCGGTCCCCGCCAGCCCCGACAGGTTGACCGAGATGAACATCGAGCACCCCACGGTGAGCGCGAAGGCCAGCGTGCCGTGCCACAGATAGCCGATGATACCGACGACGACGGCACACACGCCACCTAAAATGCTGGACGTCTGGGTCTGCCGCCAGAGCGGCTCCCACCAGCGGACGAGCTGGACGTGGCCGGTGGCGAGGCCGCGCACCACCATGGTGACCGACTGCAGGCCGGTGTTGCCGGAGATCGCCTGGATCACCGGCATGAACGAGGCGAGCAGGATCACCCGGCTCAGCGTCTCGTCGAAGTAGTGGATGACCACGCCCGCGCCCAGCTCGATGAGCAGGGTGGCCATGACCCAGGGCAGGCGCATGAGCGCGATCCGGCTCGGCGGATGGCGTTCCAGCTCGGCCGCGTCCGACCCGGCGAGGCGGAAGATGTCCTCCGAGGCCTCCTCGCCCATGACGTCGATGACGTCCTCGACGGAGACGGCGCCGAGCAGGCGGCGGTTCGCGTCCACGAC
Organism: Candidatus Rokuibacteriota bacterium; assembly: GCA_016201575.1. Taxonomy (GTDB): domain Bacteria; phylum Methylomirabilota; class Methylomirabilia; order Rokubacteriales; family CSP1-6; genus AR9. The sequence goes on from JACQCN010000370.1 coordinate 1,858, forward strand.
CGGCACCGCCACCAGGTCGTACTTGGCCACCAGGCGCGCCACCTCCTCCTGGTCCGTGAGCGGCCCCACGCTCACCACGTCGTCCTGGCGGATCATCCGCACCGGCGTCGCGGGATCGGCGGTGAGCAGGCGCCGCGGCGGCACCACCCCGACCAGGTGGTCGTGATCGTCCACCACGTACAGCTCGAACGAGCGCTCCTGGGTGGCGGACTTCCGGATGTGCTCGATAGCCTGGCCGACGGTGGTCGCCTCGTGCACGGCGAGGAAGTCCGTCGACATGAGGCGGCCCGCCGTCTGGTCGGGGTACTCGAGGAGCTCCTGGACCTCCTCGGACTTCTCCTCCTTCATGAGGTCCAGGATCTTCTCCGCCTGCTCCTCGGGCAGCTCGTGCACGACCTCGGCGGCGTGGTCGGCCGGCATCTGCTCGAGGATGCGCGACACCTCCACCTCGTCGAGGGCGCGCACGAGCTCGAGGAGGGTCTGGTCGTCGAGCTCGGA
>JACQCN010000044.1 GCA_016201575.1 Candidatus Rokuibacteriota bacterium
GAGGCATTCCCCATATCCCGCTGACACCCGATGCGCACACCGGGCTTCTTGAACATCGGATTGAAACGACCGCGGCGGTCGTCTCAATCCTTATGGGTTCTCCAGCAGCTTGTGACCGGACAGCCAGCTCTCTCGCTTGCCGTGTTCGCCAACATCACGTCGCCAGCCTATCCTGTCGCCTAAGCCGTCGTCTATTCCGCCAGGCACCGCAGGGTCCTCCCAGGTCAGGCCCCGAGCATGGTGTCGATGGGGCTTCGCACGCCGGATGGCCCCCGGTTGAGTACGTGCGTGTAGATCTGGGTGGTGGTGACGTCGCGGTGCCCGAGCAGTTCCTGGACGGTCCGGATGTCGCGCCCGTCCTCCAGCAGGTGCGTCGCGAAGGAGTGCCAGAGCGTGTGAGGCGTCGCCCGCTTGGGGATGTCCGCGCGCCGGACCGCATCCTTGACGACGCGCTGGAGGACGGACTCGTGCAGGTGGTGGCGGCGGAGCTGGCGGGTGGTCGCGTCGCGGTAGAAGCGGGTGGCGGGGAAGAGCCATTGCCAGACCCACTCCCTCGCGGCGTTGGGGTACTTGCGGGCGAGCGCGGTGGGAAGCTCGACCCAGCCGGCGTCGTGCTGGAGGTCGTGCTCGTGCTGCTGGCGGACGGCCTCGAGGTGGCGTACGAGATCGGCCTTGATCGCCGCCGGCAGCACGGTCACGCGGTCCTTGTCGCCCTTGGCGGCTCGGACCACGATCTGGTTGGCGGCGAAGTCGACGTCCTGGACTCGCAGACGACGGCAGCATTCGAGCACGCGGAGGCGTGAGCCGTAGAGCAGCGAGGCCATCAGGCGCGGCACGCCGTCGAGTTTTCGCAGAACCGCCAGGACTTCCTGACGGGTGAGGACCACCGGCAGGCGCACCGGGCGCTTCGCCCGCACGATCCCGTCCAGCCAGGGCACGTCGAGCTCCAGCCACCTCCCGGTAGAGGAAGAGGAGCGCGCTCAGCGCCTGGTTCTGGGTCGAGGCGGCCACCCGCCCGTCGATGGCCAGGGAGCTCAGGAAACGCGTAAGTTCCGGCGCCCCCATCTCGGCGGGGTGGCGCTTGCCGTGGAAAACGATGTAGCGGCGGATCCAGGCAACGTACGCCTCCTTCGTGCGACGGCTGTAGTGGCGGAGCCGGAGGGCGGCGCGGACGCGGTCGAGCAGGCGCGGCTTGGGTGGCTCGGTCGGGCCCGCGTCGTGGACGGTTGACGCCAGGGCGAGCGGACTGCCGAAGGGGATCACGACATAGCAGAGGGACGAGGTCATCAAAACGCTCCCCGATCGCGGCTCTTGTGACAGGCAGCATAGGTGATCACGCGTGGCGCGGACAAGTAACTATTTCGATACACCGGCGCGGTCGTGCGGTGGGCGGGCGGCAGACGCGGAGAGGAGAACCCTCGGGTCTCAGCCGGTGACCCAGCCGTATTGCGCGAGGCTGAACGCCGGCCCGTCCTCCAGGTACGCGGCCTTGAGGCGCGAGACGAAGTCGGCGGCATCGGGTTGCGGCGCGCGGCGGGATCGACGCCGAAGAGCGCGGCGGCGTTCAGCCCGAGGATGCGGTCCTTGATGTCGCGCGTGAGCGGCGCGTAGCCGAAGCGCTGCCTCAGCGTCTCGGGCATCGTGAAGCGGCGGAAGGCCTCGATCTGCCACTGGGGCGAGCCCCACCAGATCGAGTCGGTGCCCCAGAGCACGTGGTCGGCGCCGAGGTCGCGGATGAGCATGCCGAGCAGGTGACCGCAGAGCAGCGGCGAGGTGATGACCGTCATGCGGTGGCGGTCACGGCCTTCGCCCTGCCCGTTCGGGCCGCGAGGCGTCGGTAGAAGGCGCCGAGGGCCGTCTGGGTCTTGCCGACGTTCACCGTCGCGATTCTCAGCAACGCGGCCGCGCGGTTCGAAGATCGCCGCGTCTTCGAGCTCTAGGAGGCGGCCGCCCGAGATCTTGTTCCCCGGGGTCAAGCTCAACCAGGTCGCCGAACTCGTGCCGGGGAATCGCCCCGACACCCCGATCTCGTGGCTGGTGCTGAGGATGACGCCGGGCGCCGGCTCACATCCGCTCGAGGAAGCTCGAGCGCTACCGGAGCACGGCCACCTTCTTCCGCTCGATCAGCTCGAAGTCGATGGCGGCCCCGAGCCCCGGGCCCGAGAACGCGTGCACCAGCCCCTGGGCGTCCACCTCGATGTCCTGGGCCAGCCCGTACTTCTGGGCCGCGGCCGGCAGCAGCACCTCGAAGTACTCGGTGTTGTTGATGGCCATGATCACGTGGAGGTTCGCCACGTTGTTGAGCGAGTTGCCGCCGTGGTGGACCTCGAAGTTCATGTGGAAGGCCTCGGCCAGGTGCGCCGTCTTCACGAGCGCGGTGATCCCGCCCTTCACCGCCACATCGCCGCGCAGGAAGTCCGTCGCCTGGGCGGTGATCCACGGCGCGTACGCGGTGAAGCCGCCCGGCGCGTACTCGGTGGCCAGGATCGGGATCTCGAGCTGCTGCTTCAGCTTGACGTAGTTGTAGATGTCGTCGTCGGCCAGCGGGTCCTCGTACCAGTGGAAGTCGAGCTGCTCGATGGCCTTCCCCACCCGCAGCGCCTCCGGGTACTGGTAGGCCCACGTCGGGTCGAGCATGAGCGTGAACCCGTCGCCCACGGCGCGGCGCACGGCCCGGCAGACCTCGATGTCGAGCCGGGGATCGGTCGGCGGGTGGATCTTGTAGGCCGTCCAGCCCTCCGACCTGAAGCGCGCCGCCTCTTCCGCGTACGCCTCGGGCGAGGGCAGCACCGGCGAGCTGGCGTAGGCGGGCACGCGGTCGCGGTAGGCGCCGAGCAGCCGGTGGATCGGCAGGCCCGCGATCTTGCCCGCGAGGTCCCACAGCGCGACGTCCATCGCGCCGATCGCGCGGAAGGTCGTGGAGCGGTTCCGATGCCACATCGCCTGGTAGAGACGCTCGCGCTCCAGCGGGTCCTGCCCCAGCACGATCGGCTTGAGGTACTGGATGAGCGACTCGCCGTCGAGGTGGGCGCCGCGCATCGCCGAGCCCAGGAACGCGTGGCCCTGCGGCCCGTCGTCGGTGTGGATGGTGACCAGCCCGAGCTGGCTCCGGCCGCCGAACTTGCCGGTGTGCCGGCCGTAATGGGTGGCCGGGATGCCGTCCCAGGCGAACAGGGTCAGCGTGACGTCGGTGATCTTCATCGCCACTCTCCTGCGGTACACTCCGTGGGGTTTATGACCGACGATCTGCTCGCGACCGCGCGCGCCCGCGCCCGCGCCAATCTCTTCTGGCGCCACATGGGCATCGAGGTCGAGGAGGCGCGGGAAGGCTGGGTGCGCCTGCGGGTGCCGATCCGCGACGAGCTCCGCAACGCCGCCGGCGCGCCCGTGCACGGCGGCGTCTACGGCACGCTCGTCGACGCGGCCGTGGGCGCCGCGCTCGGCACGCTGCACGACGGCCTCCGAGGGCGGCGTCGGCCAGACCACGCTCGACCTCAACGTGAGCTTCCTCGCGGCCCCGAGCGGGAGCGACGTCTTCGCCGAGGGCCGCATTCTCAAGAAGGGGCGTACGATCGCGTTCGGCGAGGCGTCCATCACCGACGCCACCGGGCGCCTGCTGGCCGTGGGCCGCGCCACGTACCTGCTCCTCGCGCCGCGCGCGTAGCCCTCACGGGGCGCGCTCGCAGAGGATGTTGCGCAGCGCCTGCTGCCCCCCGCGCAC
>JACQCN010000384.1 GCA_016201575.1 Candidatus Rokuibacteriota bacterium
AGGACGGGCGGGCCGGCCTGCCGCGCCAGGACCCGCCCGGCGCTCGGCGTCGACGTTCATGAATAATCCGCGCTAGGACTTCTTGTACTTGAGCCCCGGCAGCACGCGCGCGCCCGAGGCGTACTCGGAGTCCTCCCAGACGACCCACTTGCCGTCCTGGCTGACGTACTTGGTGATCAGGTTCACCGTGTTCTGGCCGTGCTCGTCGAAGTCGACGGGCCCGATGATCGTGCTCGCGTGCCGCGTGCGCTTGAGCCGGGCCGCCACCGCCGCCCGGTCGGGACCGAGCGCCTCGATCGCGTCGACGATGAGGTTGGCGGCCACGTAGGCGAAGGCGCCGTACGCCTCCGGCGGCTCCTTGAAGCCGGCCTTGTCGTAGGCGGCGAGGAACTTCTTCCCGCCGGGGAGCTTCTCGACGGGCGCGCCCTCGGCGAAGCAGTAGACGCCCTCGGCCGAGGCCCCCGCCGTCTCGTTGAACGTGTCGCTCTTGATCCCCGAGGTGCCCTGGAACTGCGCCCGCACGCCCAGGCGGTCCATCTGGACCCTGACGCGGACCCCGTCGGGCGTGAGCCCGCCGAAGTAGATCACCTCCGGCCGCTCCGCCTTGATCTTCGTCAGCTCCGCCGCGTAGTCCTTCTGGTCCTTGGCGGTGCCGGTCGTGGAGAGGATCCTGCCGCCGGCCTTCGCGCAGAACTCGCTGAAGTACTTCATGTGGGCGCGGCCGTAGTCCGTCGTGTCGTGGATGATCGAGAAGGTCTTGAAGCCGAGCTTCTTCACCGCGAAGTCCGCGGCCACCTGGTTCTGGTTGATCATGGTGCCGTTGACGCGCGTGATCTCCACGTACGGGTGGCCATAGGTGACCTCGGGCAGGACCGCGCCCCAGACCATCGAGGGCACGCCGAGCTTGTGCCAGGTGTCGATGGTGGCGATGGCCGTCACCGAGCAGTAGTGCGACACCGAGGCGACGAGGTCGGGCTCGGAGCCGGCCTTGAGCGCCGCCTGCACGGCCACGGTGGGCTTGCACTCGTCGTCGAGCACGAAGGGCTCGTAGCGGTACTTGCTCTTCGGGTCCGCGTTCCGCTCCTGCAGCGCGAGCAGGAACGAGTTCCGGCCGCCGAGGCCGTTGGACGCGGTGCCGCCCGTGAGCGGCCCGATGAACCCGATCACGACCTTCTTCTTCTCCGCGCTCGCCCGGGCCGCGCGGCCGAGGGCCAGCCCGGCCCCGAGCGCGACGCCCGTCTTCACGAAGTCCCGTCGAGTGATCATGCCGCCTCCTTGGGGGGGAACCTGCGGGATCAGTGTCGACGCCGCCGCATTATAGCGAACGCGGCGAGCGAACGGGGCGCCGGAGCGCCAGGTCAGACGCCGAGGTCGAGCTCGATCTCGGCCAGCCGCTGCTCCAGGCTCCGGAACTCCAGCGCGCTCAGGGTCGCCCGGAGCTGGTCGCGATCAAGGGGCTTCTGCACGAAGTCGAGCGCGCCCATCTCGAGGCAGCGCGCCGCGTCCTTCTCCGAGCGCCCCGATACGACGAGGACGGGCACGTGCATCCCCTGGCGGCTCAGCCGCTCGAGGAACTCGAGGCCGCTCATCCCCGGCAGCGTGAGGTCGAGGAGGATCGCGTCGGGACGGTCCTGGCTCAGATACGCGAGCCCCTCCTCGGCGTTGGGGACGAGGATCGGCCGGTGGCCCTGCGCCTCGACGTAGTCGGCGAGGACGTCGGCCACGGAGCGGTCGTCCTCGATGATCAGGATCCAGAGTTTGCGCCCGAGGAGCAGGAGGTCGACCGCCTGGCGGATGAGGGCGAACGCGGTCCGGGTCAGGTCGACGAACGAGAAGGCGACGCCGTCGGGATCGTTCCGGACGGCGAACGAGGTCACGTTGAGCGTGGGGCCGCCGCCGGGCAGCTCGAACTCGAGGTGGACGGGGGAGGACGACGCGACTTGGCCGGCCTTGACCTTCATTCCCAGGGGGCTCAGGTCGTGCGCTTCGCCGACCCAGGTCTTCCCCGAGAGCTCCACGACCCGAACCCGCAGCGGCGCCTTGACACGGGGGTAGCGCCGGCGGGTCATGCCGGCCGTGGTCCACTTTTCGGGCGATTCGGGCATCACACCTCCCCGCGCGAGCGTGGAAAATTGCCGCGAAGTGGCCTAGGGTACCGCGATCTCCCGGCCAAAGGGAAGTTACTCGATCAGCCCCTGCCGGGCTCGGCGAGCTATACTCCAACCCCGTGCGCACCGCGACCGCCCTCGCCGTCCTCGGCGCCCTGCTGCTCGCCGCGCCCGCCGCCGCCGGAGAGTACCGGCTGCGCGTCGTCGCCCGGGTGGGCGCCCCCTCGCCCGCGGGCGGCGTCTTCGACCGCTTCGGGGTCGAGTCGCTGCCGGTCGTCGCGCCGGTCAACGGGCGCGGCCAGGTCGCTTTCTTCGCCAGCCTGGCGCGGGCCGCCGCCGGCGAGGCGCTGTTCCTCGCCGGGCCCACGCGCACCGTCAAGATCACCGCCGAGGGCGACCGCGCCGGCGCGGCCGGCATCATCACCGGGTTCGGCAAGCATCCGGTTCCCGCGTTGAACGGGTCGGGGACCGTCGCCTTCCAGGCCTCGCTGTCGGGGGGCCGCGCCGTCGAGGGAATCTTCACCGCCGCGGTGGGGAAGGCCCCGCGCGCGCGCGCCCTCGCGGGGCAGCC
>JACQCN010000045.1 GCA_016201575.1 Candidatus Rokuibacteriota bacterium
GTCTGGCCGCCCTGAAAGAACAGCACCAGGATGGCGATCAGGAGCAAGACGCTGCCCGCGAGGGTGTAGAGAAAGAACTTGACCGCCGCGTACAACCGGTTCGGTCCGCCCCAGATCCCGATGATCAAGTACATCGGGATCAGCATGGCCTCCCAGAAGACGTAGAAGAGGAAGAGGTCGAGGCTGACGAAGACCCCGAGCATGCCGGTCTCGAGGACCAGCACGGCGATCACGAACTCCTTGGTGCGCTCCTCGATCGCGTGCCAGGCCGAGAGGAGCGCGACCGGCGTGAGCAGCGTGGTCAGGAGCACGAGGAGGAGGCTGATCCCGTCCACGCCGAGGTGGTAGGAAGCCCCGAGGGAGGGCATCCAGGCCGCCCGCTCCTCGAACTGCACGTCGGCGCGGCCGGCGTCGAAGCCGACGTAGAGAGACCGACCACGCGGATCAGGGCGCCCGCGCGCCGGGGCGCCGCCGTCAGCGCGACCGCCGCCGCCGTGGGCAGGAAGGTGACCGCGGTCAGGAGCCCGGGCGTCATCGCGCGAGCAGGAAGCCGATGATCGCGACGGCCCCCAGCAGCATCGTGAGGGCGTAGTTGACCACGTAGCCGGTCTGCAGGCGCCGGAGGCCTTGCGCCCACTCGACCACCGCCCGCCCGACGCCGTTGACGGCGCCGTCCAGCACCGTCGTGTCGAACACGCCGGCGAGGAAGACGGACACGGCGAGGATCGGGCGCACGACGAGGACGTCGTACAGGCGGTCCACGTACCAGGCGTCGTAGAGCAGCGCGTGGAGCGGGTTTTTCGGGCGTCCCATCGTCTCCGGGATCGCCGCCCGGCTCATGTAGAAGAGCCCGGCGAGGAGGAACCCGGCCGCGACCACGATCACCGAGAGCAGCAGGAGGGCGTAGGCGGCGAACCCGCCGTGCTCGCCCGCCTCCACCGGGAACACGGGGGCCAGGAAGCGGGCGAAGGCCGTGCCCTCGGCCGTCGGGATGCCCACCGCGAAGCCCGCCACCACCGTCAGGACCGCCAGGACCGCCAGCGGCACCGTCATCACGGGCGGCGACTCGTGGACGTGATGGGCGGACTCGCGCGACATGTGGGGCGCGCAGTAGAAGGTGAGGAACAGGAGCCGGAACGTGTAGAACGAGGTGAGGGCGGCGCCGAGCAGCAGGACGGACCAGAGCCCGAGGTGGTGCCCCTCGTAGGCCGCCTCTAGGATCGCGTCCTTGGAGAAGAAGCCCGCGAGCCCGGGCACGCCGGCCAGGCCGAGCGCCCCGATCGTCATCGTCACCGCGGTCGGCACCATGCGCGGCGCCAGCCCGCCCATGCGGCGCAGGTCCTGCTCGCCGTGGAGGGCGTGGATGACGCTGCCGGCGCCGAGGAAGAGCAGCGCCTTGAAGAAGGCGTGGGTCACGAGGTGGAAGATGCCGGCCGCGTAGGCGCCCACGCCGACGGCGGCGAACATGTAGCCGAGCTGGCTGATCGTCGAGTAGGCGAGCACCCGCTTGATGTCGGTCTGGACGAGGCCGATCGTGGCCGCGAAGAGCGCGGTGGCGGCGCCCACCCAGGCCACGACCTCGAGCGCGACGCCCGACCGCTCGAAGAGCACGTGGCTCCGCGCCACCATGTAGACACCGGCGGTGACCATGGTGGCGGCGTGGATCAGCGCCGAGACCGGCGTCGGGCCTTCCATCGCGTCGGGGAGCCAGGTGTGCAGCGGGAGCTGCGCCGACTTGCCGCAGGCGCCCATGAAGAGGAGGAGCGTGATGCCGGTGGCGGCGGCCGGGGTCAGGGTTCCCGCCCTCGCGAACACGCCGGCGTAGTCGAGCGTGCCGAGCGCGGTCCAGAGCCACATCACCCCGAGGCCGAAGCCGAAGTCGCCCACCCGGTTGACGATGAAGGCCTTCTTCCCGGCCTGGGCCGCCGCCGGCCGCTCGTACCAGAACCCGATCAGCAGGTACGAGCAGAGGCCCACCGCCTCCCAGAAGACGTAGAGGAGGAGGTAGTTGCTGGCCAGGACCAGCATCGTCATCGAAAACACGAACAGGTTCAGGTACGTGAAGAATCGGGCGTAGCCGGGGTCGTCGTGCATGTAGCCGACCGAGTAGACGTGGATCAGGAAGCCGACGCCGGTGACGACGAGCAGCATGATCGCGGAGAGCTGGTCGACCTGGACCGAGACCGCGGTCTTGAACGCGCCGGCGGTAATCCATGGGTACAGCGAGCCCGTGAAGACCTCTCCGCTCCACACGCGCGAGAAGACGAGGGCGGCGGCGGCGAAGGAGGCGGCGAGGGCGGGGACGGCGACGAGATGCGCGCGGCGCCCGGTGACGCGTCCGAGGAGCGCATTCACGAGGGCGCCGGCGAGCGGAAACGCGGGAATCAGCCAGACCGCCGTCGACACCGACCCACTCTAGCGAACGGCACCGGGGGTGTCAACGGAATGCCCCGCTAGGAGCGCACGCGGACGCGGTACTGGAGCTTCACCGCCGCCTCCTTCGGCATCGGGATCTCGTACTTCAGCGTCCCGCTGTCGACCTTCTCGAACCGGTGCGACGAGCTCAGCACCTGCCAGTCCCCCGGAACGGGCTCGATCACCGTCACCACCTGGTCGGCGGTCTTGTGGTTCCGGAGCGTGATCTCCCACTCGACCTCCCAGGCGTGCTCAGAGACCTTGCGCCACTCCTTCTGGACCCGCTCGCCGACCACGTCGAAAGCGTTGCCCGTCCGGATGCGCACCTGCTCGTCGCGCGGCGTGTGCTCGACCCAGTCCTCGCCCACGAACTGCTGGCTACCCGAGGAGTCCGCCTTGTAGACCCGCACCTTCCCCCGCGGGAGCGGCACGCCGAGGCGGTTGGCCGCGGTGTTGCGGATGTCGATGTAGACGCCGACCTTCTGGTTGGAGACCGGCACGCCCCAGGCGGTGCGGTAGTAGTCCTGGGCGCCGTAGTAGATGAGCTGCTTCCGGACGGGAACGTCCGCGGCCGAGAGCAGCGAGAGCTGCTTCGTCTGGTTGTCCTTGATCGTCGTGCGCCCGTCCAGCGTGTAGAGGTGGTACTCGAAGAACGCCTCGGAGGCGAACTCGCGGCTGGCCGCGTCCGCCGCCTTGGCCGCGATCTCGAGCGCGCGCGCGGCCCGGCGCGGCTCCTCCGCGCGGTGGACGTCGCCCGCCACGAGCTTCACCCCGGCGTCCCGGTAGGTGGCGCCGCTCTTGTTGTCGATCGTCACCCAGCCCGTCAGGCCGGCGCGCTCGTCGGCCGCGTCGAGCACCAGCACGTAGTCGGCCTTCCAGGTGATGCCGCCGGTGAGGTACGAGGCCTCGATCCGCTGCGCCCGGTCGGCCCGGTTCCGGAGGAGCCACACCAGCGTCGGCGTGGCCACGAGGTTCTCGGGGAGCGCCGGCAGCACGATCCGGCCGTAGTGGCCGAGGTGGACCTCGCCGTTGATCTCGAAGACCGGGCCCGCCGTGCTGAGGAGCGTGGCGTCGTGGTAGGTGCCGTCGCTCCCGTAGAGACGCACGGTGCGCCCCACGTACTTCTCCAGGAGCTTCTGGCTCGAGAGGAGGTCGTACTCGTAGTTCTGCTCCAGGATGGCGAGGCCGGCCGGATCGGTGAGGGATTGCAGGTGCACGGTGGTCGGGTCGATCTGGGTGGCGACGTCGGTGAACTGGACCTCGCTCTGTCCCGCGGGGAGCCGCGCCTCGCGCACGTCGCGGACGAGGCCGAGGTTGCCGTTGTAGATCGTCACCGCGACCTCGCGCTGCGCCTCGCGGGTCACCGCGGCCGGCGCCGCCAGCGCCGCCTGGCACACCAGCAGGGCGAGAAGCATCGGGACCAGCAGCCGGATCATCATGATTTGCCTCCCTGGTCGAACGATTTATTCGGGCCTCGCCTCGCGACGGGCGCGCCGCTTCGCTCTCCTCGGATTCTTGGGCTCGCCTCGCCTGCGGCTGCAGCTCGCACTGCCGCTCGCCGACGCCGCTCGCCTCGAACGGCATGAGCCGCTCGTGCGGCTTACGGATTGGACCGGGAGGCGGGGGGAAAGTTCCCGGGAGTCAGCCGGTGATCCGGAGCGTGACGCGCACCCGATCCGAAGGGCCGCTGGGCTCGCGGTCGGGCGCCCACCGGCCGATGCCGGCCAGGCCGCGCACGAAGTCGGCCCACGTCGCCCCGGGCAGGATGATCTCGACGGCCGCCCCGTCACCGAGCGGCTCGCGGTAGTCGCCGCCGAGGTCGGTCACGAGCGCCCGGAGCTTGCCCGCGGCGGCGGCGCGATCGGCGACGGCGAGGGCGCCCGACACCCGAGCCTCGACGAACGCGCGCTCCTTGGCGCGCGGCGCCTCGGCGGGC
>JACQCN010000385.1 GCA_016201575.1 Candidatus Rokuibacteriota bacterium
GCCGCACGATCTCGCCGGCGGCGCCCCCCGCGCCGGCGAGCACGACGACGAGCGGGTACGCCTCCAGGGCGTGGCGGAGGGCCGCCTCCAGCGCGGGCTCGTCCTGGTCGACGAACTGGTGGGAGGCGACGGGCAACCCCTCGGCGAGCAGGCCCATCGTCACCCGGCGCCCGGCCGGATCGCCGGCGCCGGTGAGGTGCGCAGCGCCGACCGTCATCACGAGCGCGCCGGTCACGACGGGACCCCGAGCCACGCGCGCAGCCCGAGCACGACGAGGAGCGCGTAGGCGCCGGCGATCAGGTCATCCACCATCACCCCGAACCCGCCGGGGAGCGCCTGGCTCACGTTCGCGGGAAACGGCTTCACCACGTCGAAGAGCCGGAAGAGGAGGAACGCGACGAGCGCGACGCCGGGGGTGAGCGGCAGGACGAGCACCGAGAGGGTCATGCCCGCGACCTCGTCGATGACGATGATGCTCGGGTCCTTCGTGCCGGACATCCGCTCCACCCGGGCGGCCGCCGCGATGCCGCCGACGGTCGCCACCACGAAGAACACGACCCGCGCCGTCGTGGTGGACGGGAGCAGCCACAGCACGAGCAGGGCGAGCGCGCTGCCCACCGTGCCCGGCGCCACCGGCGCGTAGCCCGCGCCGGCCGCGGTGGCGACGATCGTGGCGGCCCGGTCGAGAAAGCGGCCGATCAGGGGCTCGCTTCGCCGACCAGCTCGTACCCTTCCACTTCCGTGACGCGCACACGCGCGAAGCGCCCGGGCCGGATCCCGCGGCCGCGCAGGTAGACGACGCCGTCGATCTCGGGCGCCTGGCCGGCCAGCCGCCCCTCCCACCGGAACGCGGGGTCCTCGCTCGGCCCGTCCACCAGCACCTGCTGGACGGTGCCGTAGAGCGACTTGACGCGCTCGAAGGCGATCCGGTCCTGGCAATCCTGGACGATGGCGGCGCGCTCCTCGGCGACCTCGCGCGGCACCTCGCCCGGCATCCCGAGCGCCGGGGTCTTCTCCTCGGGCGAGTACGTGAAGACGCCGAGCCGCTCGAACCGCACCTCCTCGACGAAGTCGAGCAGGGCCTGGAACGCCGCCTCGGTCTCGCCCGGGAACCCGACCAGCACCGTCGTGCGCAGCGTGAGATCGGGGATCGCGGCCCGGAACGCCGCCACGACGTTCTTCATGCGCCGGGCGGTGACGGCGCGGCGCATCGCGCGCAGGAGGCCGTCGTCCGCGTGCTGCACCGGCATGTCGAGGTAGGGCACGATCCGCGCCCGCGCGAGCTTCTCGATCAGCCGGTCGTTGACGTGGGCGGGATGCAGGTACATCGGGCGGATCCACGGCATCGCGGTGTCGGAGAGCGCGAGCAGCAAGTCGCCGATGTCGCCCTCGCCCCGCCGGTCCTTCCCCCACGCGAGCGTGTCCTGCGAGACCAGCACCGCCTCCCGGATGCCGCGGCGCGCGAGCGCCTCCACCTCGGCCACGATGTCGGCGAGCGGGCGGCTCCGGTGGCGGCCGCGGAACTGCGGGATCGCGCAGAAGGTGCAGCCCATGTCGCAGCCCTCGGCGATCTTCACGTAGGCGTAGGGCACGCGCGACATCAGGAACCGCGGCGTGGTCGCGTCGTAGAGGTAGCCGGGGGGCGCCGACGTCGCCCAGTCGTGGCGGCCCGCCGCCTGCCGGACGAGCTCGACGATCCGGTCCAGCTCCGAGGTGCCGAGGATCGCGTCGACCTCGGGCAGCTCGGCCAGGATCTCCTTGCCGTAGCGCTGGGTGAGGCAGCCGGTGACGATGAGCGAGCGGCAGCGGCCCCCGTCCTTGAGCCGGGCCAGCTCGAGAATCGTGTTCACCGACTCCTCGCGCGCGCGGTCGATGAAGGCGCAGGTGTTCACGATCACGCACTCCGCGTCCTCGGCCCGCTCGGCGACCGGGAAGCCGGCCGCGCTCAGCATGCCGAGCATCAGCTCGGAGTCGACCTGATTCTTGGGACACCCCAGGGTGGTGAGATGCACGCGCATCACGACGCTCGATTATAAACCGGGTCGCCCGCGTCGGCCCAGGGAGCGCACGTCGGTCACCGGGGAGCGGGCCCGCCCCGGCGGCTGCTGGCCCGCATTATTCACGAATGGTCGTCGCGTGTGGCGGGCGGGTCCTGGCGCAGGGGGCGGCCCCCGCGGGGCCGGCTCCGTCACCCACTCGCCCGAACGGCGCGCGGCGGACGGGACGAGGGGGGCCCACTGCGCGCGGCCCCGCGGGGACCGCCCCCTGCGCCACCCGCCCGGTCGCGCCATCGCCGTTCGTGATTATGCAGGCTAGAATGCTGCCGGCCGTGGAGACGAATCGCGCGGGCGGACCGGGAAGGATGCGCGCGGGGCGGCGCCGCCGCCTGGCGTGCCTGGCCGTCGCGCTCCTCGGGCTCGCCCTCACGGCGCCTCCGCGGCCCGACGACGCACCGGCGGGGGCGGCGCGACGATACCACCCGCGTCCCCGCTGGGTCCTGTTCGGTCACAAGGCAGGGGTGGACACGATCGCCTTCGCTCCCGACGGCAAGACCCTGGCCTCGGGCAGCCCTGACGGCTCCATCATCCTGTGGGACGTCGCCGCGCGCCTTCCCCTCGCCCCCGCGTTTCCCGGCTTGCAGAAGGGCGTGAGCTCCGTCGCCTTCAGCCCGGACGGGAACACGCTGGCCTCGGGGAGCACAGACGGCACGGTCGTCCTGTGGGAGGTCGCGTCCCGCCAGCCTCTCGGTCCGCCCCTGGCCGGCCACACGCAGGGCGTGACGAGCGTTGCTTTCAGCCCCGACGGCAAGACGCTCGCCTCGGGGAGCGACGACCGGACCGTGATCCTCTGGGATCTCGCGGCCCGCCGACCCAAGGGCCCTCCGCTGGGAGGCCACACCGACTGGATCGCCAGCGTGGCCTTCAGCCCCGGCGGCAAGATCCTCGCCTCGGGGAGCGCTGACAAGACCGTGATCCTGTGGGACCTCGCCGCGCACCGGCCCCTCGGCTCGCCGCTCGCCGGGCACACCGACTGGGTCACCAGCGTCGCCTTCAGCCCCGACGGGAAAATTCTTGCCTCGGGGAGCGCCGACCGGACCGTGCGCATCTGGGACGTCGCGACCCGCCAGGCCCTCAGCTCGCGGCTGATCGCCCACCGGCGCGGCGTGACCAGCGTCGTCTGGAACCCCGACGGGGAGAACTTCGCCTCGGGGGGCGACGACAAGCGGATCATCGTGTGGGATCTCGGCCGCGAGGCCCCGCCTCGGTGACGGCGACCGGAGAGGCGAGGGATATCCGCCTTTGCGGCGCTCTGACCGGGCCGAGCCTCACCTGCACCCCGACCGCGAGGCTCCGCGGGCTCGACACCTTCGCGTTCACGGTTTGGAGTTCGCCCCCGCAACCGGCACGGCCAGGGGCGACCCGCAGCGATATACTCCTCGTGTGCCGCTCGATTGCGTCGATCTCCGGGCTCTGATCGGTCGTGTTCTCGCCGAGGGTCCGCCGCTGCGCCTTGCGGTCATCTTTGGCTCAGCGGCGCGCGGTCTCCTGCGCCCGGACAGCGACGTCGACATCGGAATCATCCCGTGCGACCCCAGGCTGCCGTTGGCGGCCGAGCTCGATCTCCAGGTGCGCCTGGAGCGCGCCTGCGCGCGTCCCGTGGACCTCGTTCGTCTGGACCGCGCCTCGACGCTCCTCAAGTGGGAAGCGGCACGCCGAGGCGCCGCGGTGCTCGCCGACCCGCCGCACGAGTTCCCGCGCTTCGTGGCTGCCGCTGCGCTGGAGCACGCCGATCTGATGACGGCGCTCGCACCCGCCGCCGAGCGCTTCCGGCAGCGGCTCGCCGAGCGGAGGCCGTCCGCCCCGTCACCGGTGCCCGCGCCCCGGTGACCGACGCCGTTCTCGTCCTGCGCAAGCTCGCAACACTCCGTGAGCACGCCGCGCGCGTCCGCCGGCGCCGACCGGCGGCGCCCGAGGCGCTGCGGTCGGACGTGGACCTGCAGGACGCGCTCGCCATGAGCCTGCTCGTGGCCATCCAGGAAGCCGCGGACATCGCGTTCCACATCGCGAGCGACGAGGGATGGGGCGTTCCGTCCGCCGCCAGCAGGCTGACCATCCCTTGCGTCGCTGAAACGGGCGGCGCTGGCCCTTCCGCGGCGTGTGACGGTGTGCTCCGACGCGCTACCGGGCTACCTTTCGAGGCGCCTCATCATGACCGCAGTCTCCACGCTCTGCAGGAGATACTGGAAGTCGACCGGCTTGGCCAGGTAGTCGAAGGCGCCGTGGGCCAGGGACCGCTTCGAC
>JACQCN010000386.1 GCA_016201575.1 Candidatus Rokuibacteriota bacterium
GCATGGCGGTCAGGGTGATGCGGAGCCGGGCCGTGCCGAGCGCCACCGAGGGCGGACGGATCGCGGGGACGAAGAAGCCGAGTTCGAAGAGCCTCCGGCTCGCCTCGAGCGCCCGCTCGTTCGAGCCGAGGATCACGGTGTGGATCGGAGACGACGCGCCCATGAGCCGGATGTGGGCCCAGAGCTTCGCCCTCCGGTCCTCCGCCGAGCGGACGAGCCGGAGCGCCTCGACGGCCGCCGCGCAGAGGGCCGGGGGAGGCGCGGTCGTGAAGAGGAAGGCCCGGGCGCGGCTTCGCAGGAGCTCGATGAGCTCGCGGGAGCCCACGACGAAGCCGCCGGCGCCGCCCGCGGCCTTCGCCAGGTTTCCGGTCTGGACAGGCACCTCGAGGTTGCCCCGCCCCTCGGCGCCGAAGACCCCCAGGCCGTGCACGTCGTCGATCACGACGTCCGAGCCCAGGGCTCGAAGCGCGTCGAGCGGCGCCAGGTCCCCGTCCATGCTGAAGACCGTGTCCGTCAGGATGAATTTCCGCTTCGCGTCGACCTTGAGGAGCCGCGCCGCCGCCTCCACGTCCCGGTGGGGGTAGACCTCGATCTTCGCGCGCGACAGCCGGCAGCCGTCGATGAGGCTCGCGTGGTTGAGCTCGTCGGACACGATCAGCGTGTCGCGGTCGGCGATCGAAGCGATCAGCCCGAGATTGGCCGCATAGCCCGAGGGAAAGTGCAGCGCCGCCGGGGCGCCCTTGAACTCGGCGATCGCCTCCTCGAGCGCGGCGTGCCAGCGCGTCGTCCCCGACAGCGCCCGCGAGGAGACGGCCCCCCAGCCGAAGTCGCGGGCCGCGCGGGCGGCCGCTTCGCCCAGCCGGGGATCCTGCCCGATGCCCAGGTAGTCGTTCGAGCAGAAGCAGAGAAGCTCGCGCCCTCCGATCGTGACGTAGGGGCCGCGGATGCGGTCGATCACGCGCGGCTCGCGCAGCAGGCTCGCGCGGCGGAGCTCCTCGAGTTCGGACCGGATGAACTCCGAGAGCATGGGGCGGCCTACTTCCTGACGGGATAGATGCGGGCCAGCCTCTCGAGAAGCCCGTCGTCGGTGAGGTTCCTCCGGAGCGGGGTCACGGCGACGTAGCCCCGCGCGACGGCGGCCTCGTCGGTCAGGTGGCCGTTGCCCCGCGTGTCCCGCGGCGGCTCGCCGCGGAGCCAGTAGTAAATGCGGCCGCGGGGATCGACCCGGCGGTCGTAGCGGTCGGTGTAGGGCATCAGCTCGGTCGTCGTCGTCACCACGCCGCGGGTCCGGCCGGCGGGGAAGTTGATGTTGTAGACGGTGTTGTCGCCCGACGGGCCTTCCGCGAGCTTCTCGATGATCCGGGCGGCGGCCTTGGCCTCGGTCTTGTAGTTCTCGTTCCCCGCCACCCTGCGCGAGACGGCGAAGGAGGGGATGCCCGCCTGGGCCCCCTCGAGCGCGGCGGCGACGGTCCCCGAGTAGAGGACGTTGGAGCCGCAGTTGAGCCCGTTGTTGATGCCGCTGACGACGATGTCGGGCCGGGGCCCCACCAGTTCCGTCAGGGCCAGCTTGACGGCGTCGGCCGGGTTGCCGCTGACGCTCCAGCAGCGGGGGGCGAGCTGCGTGACCAGCAGGGGCGAGTAGAGCGTCAAGGAGCTGGAGGCGCCGCTGCGCGGCCCCTCGGGGGCGCAGATGAACACGTCGCCCAGCCGCTTCAAGGCGTCGGCCATCTGGTGAAGTCCGGGCGCGGTGACGCCGTCGTCGTTGGAGAGGAGGATCTTCACGCGCGAGAGTTTACCAGAGAGCCAGGCATGAACGGCTAGACCCGGACATCGACGCTGCGGCCGCGGCCTCCCGGATCCGCCGCCGGCTCCCTGCCCGGGGACTCCTTCGATTCCTTCTTCCTCGGCTTCGCCAACGCGAACGAACGGCCGACCTTGTGCCGCCCCACGCCCCCCGCGGCGCTGCCGGGCGACGCCTGGGCGACCTGCCGGCCGAACGCCGGCGGATCGGGCTCGGACGGGCGATCCGGAAGCAGCGGCGCGGCGCCCCGCTCCCTCGCGGCCCGGAGCGCGGCCCCTTCGCCAGTCCCGCGGATCGGACGGTCCGCCGGCGCGCGCGGCACTACGCGATCTCCACCTGCTTGTGCTTAAGATAGCCGCGGAGCCGGGTCACGAGCTTCGCGTGAAGCTGGCAGACGCGCGATTCCGACAGGTCGAGGATCTGGCCGATCTCCTTCAGCGTCAGGTCCTCGAAGTAGTACATCATCAGGATGTAGCGCTCCTTGACCGAGAGCTTCTTCTTGCAGAACTCCACCAGGTCGCGGCGGGTGTTCGCGGGCAGCGGGCCCTCGATCTTCTCGTCCTCCATGATGTCGACGCCGAGCTGGCTCGGGTCCTTGTCGAGCGTGCGACGGCCCATCGTGACGATCGACGCGCCGCTCACCTCGCGGAAGAGCTCGTCGAGGGAGTCCAGGGAGATGCGGAGCTCCTTCGCGAGCTCGACGTCGGTCGGCGCGCGGCCGTTCTCCTTCTCGAGCTTGGAGTAGGCCTCCTCGAGCTTGTTGGCGCGCGCGCGGGTGAGCCGGGGCACCCAGTCCATGTGGCGGAGCTCGTCGAGCATCGCGCCGCGGATGCGCCCGACGCAGTAGGTCTCGAATTTCACGCCGCGGCCGAGATCGAAGCGGTCGACCGCGTCGAA
>JACQCN010000087.1 GCA_016201575.1 Candidatus Rokuibacteriota bacterium
CGCTCCGTATCTCGTCGAGATCCCGGAGCCCGAGCATCTCCCGGCATAAATTCCCTCCCCGCCGGCCCTCTCTCTCGGTATGCTGCCTCCCGGCAGTTGGTCGAGCATCCGGGAGGGGAGCTCCGAACCCGAAAGGCAGGGCACGATGACGGTCGAGAAGCGGGATCGCAAGCGTCTTCGGCGGCAACGGGACGAGCTGCTGGAAGGGCTCTACGAGCTGGCCAAGCAGGAGCGACGTCGCCTGTCGGACCAGGTCTCTCCGGAGTTCAGGGAGGCGGTCGACGCGCTCGAGGATCTGTACGCGCTGGAGGAGGAGGAGCGCCAGAAGGCGATCGGCTGAGCCTCAGCGCAGCTCGGCCCGGTACGTCTCCGCGAGCGTCAGGTACACGAGGAAGGACACGACCCCCGCGGCCACCAGGTAGTACGTGAACGAGAGGTGGTTGCCGGTCGTGGCGACCAGGTAGGTGGCGATGAACGGCGCGGTGCCGCCGAAGGCGGCGACCGCGAGGTTGTAGGGCACCGAGATCGCGGTGTAGCGGATGCGCGTCGGGAAGATCTCCGCGTAGGCCGCCGGCGCGGGGCCCGAGAACAGGGCCTCGAGCGCGATCCCCGCGAGCTGGGCGGCCAGGATCACCCCGAACGAGCGCGTCGCCTCCATCATCAGGAACAGCGGGTAGCCGAGGATCGCGCACCCCGCGGCGTGGGCCAGGAGGAGCGGCTTCCGGCCGACGCGGTCGGAGAGCGCGCCCACGAGCGGGATCAGCGCGATGAAGACGACGAGGCCGATCGTGTTGATGAGCGAGGCCTCGCGCATCGGGAGCCCGAGCACCACCGACACGTAGGTCGGGAAGTAGGCGAGGAACACGTAGTAGCCGACGGTCCCGCTGACCGTGAAGCCCACCACGGTCAGGAGCCCGCGCCGGTGGGCCGAGAAGGCCTCCGCGATCGGCGCCCGGGCGATCTGGCCGGTCTCCTCGATCGCCCGGAACCTGGGCGTGTCCTCGAGCCCCAGCCTCAGGTAGAGCCCCACCACCGCGATCACGAGCCCGAACAGGAACGGCAGCCGCCATCCCCAGCCGAGCAGGGTCGCGGGCGCCATCGTCGAGGTGAGGACGGTGGCGACCGCGGAGCCGAGGAGGAAGCCGGCGCCGACGCTCACCTGCTGCCAGCTCCCGGTCAGCCCGCGGCGGTCGGGCCGCGCGTACTCCACGAGGAACGCGGCGACGCCCGCCCACTCGCCGCCCGCCGAGAAGCCCTGGGCCATCCGGAGCAGCAGGAGCGCGATCGGGGCGAGGATGCCGATGCGACCGTACGGCGGCAGGATCCCGATGAGGAAGGTCGAGACGCCCATCAGGATGATGGTGGCGGCGAGCGCGTTCCGGCGGCCGCGCCTGTCGCCGTGGTGGCCGAAGAAGAAGCCGCCGAGGGGGCGCATGAAGAAGCCGACGCCGAAGACGCCGAAGCTCAGGAGCAGGGAGCGGTTCGGGACGTCGGAGGGGAAGAAGAGCGCGCCGATGGTCGGGGCGAAGTAGGCGTAGACCGCGAAGTCGTACCACTCGATGACGTTGCCGATCGTGCCCGCGACGATCGGCAGGGCGGCGGCGCGCGACTTCGCCTGCTGGCTCACGGCGGCCTCTTATAGCACACTACTGCTCCATGGTCCCGTCCTCGCCCTGGCCCGGCGACGCCAAGGTCGCCGTCATGCTCACGTTCGACTTCGACGCCGAGAGCGGCTGGCTCTCGCGCGACCCGGCGCACCGGGACCGGCCCGGCGTGCTGTCGCAGGGCCGGTATGGCGCGACGGTGGGCGTGCCGCGCCTCCTCGACCTGCTCGCGGCCGAGCGGGTGCCCGCGACGTTCTTCATCCCGGGCTGGGTGGCCGAGCAGCATCCCGAGCAATGCCGATTGATCCGCGACGCCGGCCACGAGATCGGCCACCACGGCTACCTGCACGAGCGGGCGAAGCCCGAGGACCCCGAGGGCGAGCGCCGGGCCTTCGAGCTCGGGATGAAGGCGCTCGACGCCGGGCTCGGCGTCACGCCGGCGGGCTACCGCTCGCCCGGCTGGGACCTGACGCCGATCACGCTCGAGTGCGTGCGCGCGCACGGCATGATCTACTCCTCGAACCTGATGGACGACGTCTTCCCCTACGTCCACCGGGGAACGTCGGTCGTCGAGCTGCCCGTGCAGTGGGCGCTCGACGACGCGCCCTTCTTCCTCATGCACCCCACGTTCCTGAACCGCCCGCTCCAGAGCCCGGAGACGGTCTTCGGGATCTGGCGCGACGAGTTCCTGGGGATGTACGAGTGGGGCGGGCTCTTCAACCTCACCTGCCACCCGCAGCTCATCGGCCAGCCCTCGCGGCTCCTGTGTCTCCGCCGGCTGATCCGCTTCATCAAGGAGCACGACCGGGTCTGGTGGGCGACCGGGCGCGAGGTGGCCGAGCACTGGCGGGCGAGGACCGCATAGACCATGACCGAGGGACTGAGGCTCGAGCAGCGGGAGGCGGTCGCGACGCTCTGGATCGACCGCCAGGCGAAGATGAACACGATCACGGTCGCGATGCGGAACGAGCTGCCCCGCATCTTCCGGGAGCTCGACGCCACCGACACCGTGCGGGTGGTCGTTGTCCGGGGCGCGGGAGGGAAGGCGTTCAGCGCGGGCGGCGACGTGAGCGAGTTCCTGACGCTCGCGCCCGCGGACCTCGAGGCGTGGGGCGACACGGTGAGCGCGCCCGAGCGGTGCCGGAAGCCGGTGATCGCCGCCATCGACGGCTATGCGATGGGCGCCGGCCTCGAGCTGGCGCTGGCGTGCGACTTCCGCGTGGCCACGCGGCGCTCGGAGCTGGCGTTCCCCGAGATCCGGCTCGGCATGATCCCGGGCAGCGGGGGGAGCCAGCGGGCCCTGCGGCTGATCGGCATGACGCGGGCGAAGCTCTTCCTGATGACGGGGCAGCGGATCCCGGCCGAGCGGGCCGAGGCGTGGGGCCTCATCACCCAGGCCGTGCCCGACGACGGGCTCGACGACGCGGTGGCCGCGCTGGCCCGCGAGCTGGCGGAGCGCGCGCCGCTCGCCCTCCGCGCGCTCAAGACCGTGCTCCAGCGCGGCGCCGACGCGCCGCTGGATACGGCGCTCGAGCTGGAGCGGAAGGCGTACGCCTGGCTCCGGTCGACGCGCGACTACGCCGAAGGGGTCACCGCCTTCCTCGACAAGCGCGCGCCGAGGTACGAGGGCCGATGACGCGCGCAAGCGGGCGCGCCCGCTGATGGCCGCGGAGGGCCGCTGGATCGGCCGGCCGGTGAAGCGGGTCGAGGACGCGCGCCTCCTGACCGGGCGCGGGCGGTTCGTCGACGACCTCCCGATCCCCAACGTCCACCACGCCGCCATCGTCCGCTCGCCGCACGCCCACGCGCGCGTGCGCGGCTACGACACGGCCGGCGCCCTCGCCATGCCGGGCGTCGTCGCCGTCCTCACGGGCGCCGACGTCGCCGCGCACACGCGGCCCTTCCCGGTCGGCGTGACGGCGCCGGTCCGCTACTTCGGCGCGGCCACCGACAAGGTCCGCTTCGTGGGCGAGCCGGTGGCGGTGGTCGTCGCCCGCGACCGCTACGCGGCCGAGGACGCGGCCGAGCGCGTGGTCGTGGAGTACGAGCCGTTGCCCGCCGTCGTCGACCCCGAGCGCGCGCTCCGCGACGACGCGCCCGTGCTGCACGAGGCGGTCGGGTCGAACCTGGCCTGTCACCGGCGCCTCGTCTACGGCGATCCCGACCGGGCCTTCGGCGGGGCCGACGTCGTTGTCCGCGAGCGGTTCCGGTATCCCAAGTACGCGTCGACCCCCATCGAGACCTACGGCGTGGTCGCCCGCTGGGACCCGTTCGAGGGGGTGCTCACCGTCTGGTCCAACTTCACGGGCCCGTTCGCCATGCATTCGCTCGTGGCGCGCGCGCTCCAGCTCCCCGAGAACCGGCTGCGGTTCGTGATCGCGCCGGACATCGGCGGGAGCTTCGGCATCAAGTCGAGCCTTTACCCGTACCTCGCGCTGATCGGGCTGGCCGCGATGCGCGCCGGCGTGGCGGTGAAGTGGATCGAGACGCGCCGCGAGCACCTCCTGGCGTCCTCGAGCGGCACCGACCGGATCGCGGAGCGGGAGCTGGCGGCCCGCCGCGACGGGACCATCCTCGGCATGCGCTGCCGGTGGTACGACAACGTCGGGGGCTACGTCCGCGCCCCGGAGCCGGGCTGCACCTTCCGCCCGGTCGGCAACTACGTCGGCCCGTACCGGTTCCAGCACCTGGAGGTCGACGCCTCCGTCGTGATGACGAACAAAATGCCGACGGGCCCGAACCGCGGCTACGGCTGCGGCCATCTCTACTTCGAGACCGAGCGCATGGTGGACCTCCTCGCGGTGAAGCTCGGGCTCGATCCGGCGGAGGTGCGGCGGCGCAACCTGATCCCGCGCGACGCGTTCCCGTACCGCACGCCGACCGGCGGGCTCTACGACAGCGGCGACTTCGAGGCGGCGCTCGACCAGGCGCTCGCCCGCGCCGGGTACGACGAGCTGCGGCGGATGCAGGCCCAAGCGCGCGCCGAGGGCCGGCTGGTGGGCGTCGGGATCGCCCTCGCCGTCGATCCGTCGGTCTCGAACATGGGCTACGTGGCGATCGCCCTCGACCCGCAGTACCGGGCGAAGCCCGAGTATCTCCCGAAGTCGGGGGCGACCGAGGCGTGCACGATCACCGTGGACCCGAGCGGGGGCGTGGTCGCGGTCCTGGGCACGGCGCCGCAGGGCCAGGGCCACCAGACGGTGGTGGCGCAGGTCCTCGCCGAGGAGCTCGGCCTCGATCCCGGCGAGATCGCCGTCGTCGACGAGATGGACACCTTCACCCGGATCTGGTCGATCTCGTCGGGGACCTACTCGAGCCGCTTCGGCGCCATCGGCGTCAGCGCCGTGGCGCTGGCGGCGCGGAAGCTGAAGGCCCGGCTGATCGAGCAGGCGGCGGCGCTGACGGAGCGGCCCGCCGACGCGCTCGAGTTCCGGGACGGCGCGGTGCGGGCGCGGACCGGCGCGGGGCCGAGCTACTCGATCAAGGAGCTGGCCGGCCGCGCGCACTGGAACAGCGCGGCGGCGGGCCCGGGGGTGGAGCCGGGCCTCCAGGTCACCGCGGTGTTCGGATTCGAGGGCGCGACCGCGGTCGACGCGGACGATCGCGTGAACTCCTCCAGCACCTACGGCTTCATCGCCGAGGTGATGGCGGTCGAGGTGGACCCGGAGACGGGGTGCGTCCGGATCCTGAAGTA
>JACQCN010000387.1 GCA_016201575.1 Candidatus Rokuibacteriota bacterium
GAGCGGACCTTACGCGCGCGGCTCCGCGGCCCGGAGGGCCCGCAGGCGGTCGGCGCACTCGAGCAGCGCGTCCTCGTCGAGCGCCGAGATGAGCCCGAAGCTGGCGTCGCGGTCGCTCCAGAACACCGCGCGCTGGCCGGCCAGATCCACCTCGTAGTAGGTCGCGCCGTGGTAGGAGAGGGTGCGGGCGCGGCCGGGCGCGAAGACCTCGCCCGGAACCATGAAGACCGACATGAGCGTGCGGCCCTTCTCGTAGAGCAGGTACGCGGCCGGGCGCCCGTCCGTGTCGGCGATGCGGCCGCCGAGCAGCCGGATCCCCGCCGGCGTGTAGTCGGGGACGGTCACGCCAACCCGGAGCCGCTCGCGGAACCAGTCGCGGAGGACCGCGCCGTCCGTCGCGGCGAACTCGACGGGCGAGTCGATGCGCGAGAAGGCGACGTGCTTCGCGACCAGCTCGGCGACGGCCGCCGGCGGGCTCGAGGGCGCGAGCGCCCGGAGCCCGACCACGAGGGCCAGCAGCGCCGCCGCCGCCGCGCCCGCCATCCACGGCGTCACCCGCCGGCGCGCTTCCCGGCGCACGGCGCCCGCGACGCGGGCGCGCAGCTCGGGCGCCGCCGTCTCCCGGAGTTGGCGGCGCAGCAGCTCGCGGAAGCGCCGGTGCCGCGCGACCTGCTCCCGGCACCCCGCGCACTCGGCCAGGTGCGAGTCCACCGCGACGACGGCGTCGACGCCCAGCTCGCCGTCGGCGTAGGGCTCGAGGTAGGGGCGGATCTCGGCGCAGTCCATCGTCACTCCCTGGTGTACCCGCGCTCCCGCGCGAAGCTCTCCAGGGCCCGCCGGAGCAGCCGGCGGCCGCGGGAGAGGCGCGACATCACCGTTCCGATCGGGCAGTCGAGCGCCTCGGCGATCTCGCGATAGGTGAACCCTTCGAGATCCGCCAGTATCACCACCTCCCGGAACCGCTCGGGCAGGTCGCGCAGGGCGCGCTCGACGTCGCCGTGAACGACCGTCTGCAGGAACTCCTCCTCCGGCGTGGCGGTGCTGCTCGGGAAGCCGGCCTCGGCGTCGCGCCGATGCTCGTCGAGGAACTCGTCGTCGTACGGCGCCTCGCGCTCGGCCCGCACCCGGTTCAGGAACGCGTTACGCATGATCTTGAAGAGCCAGGCGCGGCAGTTCGTCCCCGCCGTGAAGCGATCGAAGCTGCGGAGGGCGCGGGCGAGCGCCTCCTGCACCAGGTCCTCGGCCTGCGCGCGGTTGCGGGTGAGGCGCAGGGCTCTGCGGTACAGCGCGTCGAGGTGGACGAGCGCCGTCGCCTCGAACTCGCGGGCCCGGCGACCGAGCGGCAACCCGCTCATGGGCTGACGTCATTCGAGCACGCGGCGGGCGGATTCGCCATCCGCCCGTCGGTATCCCCGGCCTACTTCGCCGAGCACGGATTCTTGGCCGCGCACGGATTCTTCTTCGCGGCACACGGATTCTTGGCCGCGCACGGGTTCTTCGCCGCGCACGGGTTCGAGGCCTGGTTCTCGAGCGTGACCTCCTTCAGGGCCAGCACGCGCTGGCCGCCGGGCGCCATGTAGAGGTCGCCCTTGACCGTCACCATCCGCTCCAGGTGGTCGCGGATCAGCGTGTTGGGGTCGACGAACGGCTTGTCGGCCATGAGCGTGTAGAGCACGTTGGCCTTCTCGTCGAGCAGGGCCATCCGCACGCCGGCCTTGTCGCAGCCCAAGGCGCACTCGCGATGCCCCTCGCCCTTCTGCCCCATCGTCAGCCAGCACACGTTGTCGACGACCCGCCCGGTCACCGTGACAGGCTTGCCCTTCGCCGTCTCGGCCCAGGCGTCGCCGGCCGCTGCCCAGACCAGCACCGCCGCCACGCACGCGATCACTCGACGTCCGTTCCGCATAGGCGCCTCCCTCCGCTCGGTGGTGAACGCTCGTCCATCCACCCCTGAAACAGTGGGGAGGTCGCGCCTATTCCCGGCGGCCGGGAATCCGGCGCGGCGTGGTTCGAGAGGCGAGCGCCTCCAGGAGGTCCGGGAGGTGTGCCGGGGTCAGCCGCGGCGGATCATGACGATGCGCCCGCTGTCGCTCACCAGCGCGGTCACGAGCCAGCTCACCACGCTGATGACGAGGGCGCCCAGGACGGCCGGCCAGAAGCCGGCGACGTGGAAGCCGCCGACGATCGCCGCCACCAGCCAGACCATGAGCCCGTTCAGCACGAACAGGAACAGGCCCAGGGTCACGAGCGTGATCGGCAGCGTGAGGAAGATCAGGATCGGACGGACGACGGCATTGACCAGGCCCAGCACGAGCCCGGCCGCGAGGGCGGACAGGAAGCTGTCGACGCGGATCCCGGGCACGACGTGGGCGGCGAGCACGATGGCCAGCGCGTTGACGACGACGCGGAGGAGGAAGCCCACCTACCCCTCGGTGCCCGCGTAGATCTTCATGACCTGGCCGAGGAAGCGGATCGCCTCCGCCCGCGGGCGCTGGAAGGAGTTGCGCCCGATGATCGACCCGAACCCGCCGCCGTCCCGGATGGCGCGCGCCTGCTCGAACACGGTCTGGTCGTCCTCCTTGGCGCCGCCCGAAAAGATCACGATCCGCCGCCCGTCGAACGCGCTCTGGACGACGTGGCGGACGCGGTCGGCGAGCGCGGCCCGGGGGATCCGGCTCGACTCGTAGACCCGCTTGGCCGCCTCCAGCTCCAGGTGCTCGCTCGGGAGTTTCACCTTGATGAGGTGGGCGCCCAGCTGCGCCGCGATCTGGGCCGCGTAGGCGACCACGTCGAGCGCCGTCTCGCCCGCCTTGCTGAGCGCGGAGCCCCGCGGGTAGGACCAGATCACCACGGCGAGCCCCGCCGCCTTGGCCTCGGCCGCCAGCGTGGCGATCTGCTCGTACATCCGGTTCCGGTGCGACGAGCCGGGGTAGATGGTGAAGCCGATCGCCGCGCAGCCGAGCCGGAGCGCGTCTGGGACGCCGGCGGTGACGGCGGAGATCGGGTCGGCCTCGTCGTTCAGCACGTCGTGGTTGTTGAGCTTGAGGATCAGCGGGATCTCGCCCGCGAACTCCGCCGCCCCCGCCTCGAGGAAGCCGAGGGGTGCGGCGTAGGCGTTGCAGCCGGCCTCGATCGCCAGCTCGAAGTGGTAGAGCGGGCTGTAGCCGGGCGGGTTGGGCGCGAAGCTCCGGGCCGGTCCGTGCTCGAAGCCCTGGTCGACCGGGAGGATCACCAGGCGCCCGGTGCCGGCCAGCGCGCCCCCGTTGAGGAGGCGCGCGAGCTTGGCGCGGGTCCCGGGGTTGTCGCTCTCGTACCAGCTCAGGATCTCCTTCACCCGCTTCGTCATGGCGCCGCCCTCCGGTGCTGGATGTAGTCTTCCGCCAGCGCGACCTCGGTGGCGCTCCCGATGAAGAGCGGCACCCGCTGGTGGATCGATCGAGGCAGGATGTCGAGAATACGCTCCCGCCCGCTCGAGGCCGCGCCCCCGCCCTGCTCCGCGAGCAGGGCGAGCGGGCAGGCCTCGTAGAGGAGGCGGAGCTTCCCGTCCTTCGCCCGGTCGTCGGCGGGATAACAGTAGATGCCGCCCTCGAGCAGGATGCGGTGGAGGTCCGCGGTGAGCGAGCCCGAGTAGCGCAGCGAGTAGGGCCGGTCGCGGGCGGGATCGTCCGCGTTCAGGTCGTCGAAGAAGGCGCGCACGTCCGGCGGCCAGTAGGCCTGGCGGCCGGAGTTCACCGCGTAGGTGCGGCCGCGCGCGGGCAGCCTGAGCCCCGCCCGCGTGAGCACGAACCGGCGCGACTCCGGATCGAGGACGAACTCGTGGAGTCCTGCGCCCCACGTGATCATCATCGCCGTCGCGGGGCCGTAAATGACGTAGCCGCCCGCCCGCTGGCGGTCCGCTGGGCCGGGCAGCCCGTCGCGAGTGGCGCGGCGCACGGAGAAGATGGACGCGATGCTGCCGTTGACGTCCGTGTTGGAGGAGCCATCGACCGGGTCGACGTAGAGGTCGAAGGAGTCGCCGCCGAGCCGGAGGGGCTCGTCGAGCTCCTCCGACACGAGGTGACCGACCCGCCCGCTGGCCCGCACGGCGTCCACGAAGACCTGGTTGGCGGCGGCGTCGAGCTTGTGGACGTCCTCGCCCTGGACGTTGGTTCCGCCGGTCAGCCCGACCAGGTGGGTGAGCGGGGCGCGCCGCACGAGCGCCTCGATCCGCTCCGTCGCGGCCGCGACGGCGTCGAGCAGCCCGACCAGGTCCGGCTCCACTTCGTCACACAGGGCGGCGGCGAGGGCAGTCCCCGAAACCATGGTACGGGGATGATACACGGGTTCGAATCCCGTCGGGGCCACCACTGAAAGTGGCACAGCTCTCGCCGGTGAGCAGGCGCCGGGCAATCTCGGCCGCCTGCATCCCAAGGTCCGAGCGCGCCGCCAACTCCCGAAACGAGATGAGCCTTCGTCAGCCGGGGTCTCTTCACAAGTTTCGATCAGGTCAGTTCCCGGCAAGTCCGAACGCGACGCACGCCCCTGCGACCGGGCGGTTCAGGCGTCGCAGACGGGACCGCTCACGTAACCTTGCGCGCGCGAGAGCTACACCGTGTCGAAGTAGACGCGCTCGCTGTCGGGGATCCGCGCGGTCCAGACACACTGGCCGCCGAGGAGGATCTCCTGGCCATAGCCAAACATAGGCGTAGCCTCCAACCCGGGACTCGGCGGGGCTCCCGGAATCGGCGGATCAGGGACCGTGTGGTAGACTCCCCGCATCCGAAGCGAGGCGAGGTGCCGCGGTGACGTCGCGTCAGGTGTCAGCAACGCTCGTTCGGAGCCTCGAGTCCTGGCTTGTCTTCGGCGGGGCTGCCTACCCTGCCTTGAAGCTCGCGGAGCGATGTGGGCAGGTCGCAGCGCCAGGCCGCCTCGTCGAGCTCCTCGCGCCGCTCCTGGTGCTCGTGCCCGTCGGCGCTGGCCTGATCGGCATCTACCACGAGAGCAGGCTCCCGTTCTGGAAGGCTTTCGGCCGGGTTGTCCTGCTCGTCCTCGTCGGCGCGGCCGCAGTCACGCTGATCTACCACTGCGACGGGTGAATGTCGGCGGGCGCGTGGCGGACGTGAGGACCTAGCGTCGATGGCCGCCTTCGCCGATCCGGGTTTCTGGCTCCGCATGCTCGGCATCGGCGTTCTCAACCTGCTGCTGTCCGGCGACAACGCGCTCGTCATCGCCCTGGCCGTGCGGCTGCTGCCGCGGCGCAAGCGACTGCTCGGCCAGATCTGGGGCACGGTGGGAGCCGTGGCGCTGCGGCTCGCGTTCGTCGCCGTCGTCGGGATGCTCCTGCAGGTTCCGTTTCTTCAGTTCGTCGGCGGGCTGCTGCTCGTGTGGATCGCCATCAGGCTCGTCCGGCCGGCCCGGCCGGGCGAATCGGACGTCCCCCATGGGGCGTCCCTTCGGGAGGCGATCTGGATCATCGTGCTCGCCGACGTGACGATGAGCCTCGACAACGTCCTGGCCATCGCCGCCGCCGCGCGGGGGGACTTCCTCCTGGTGATGTTCGGGATCGGGCTCTCCTTGCCGCTGGTGATCTGGGGCGCTGGTCTGCTCGCGCGGCTGATGAACCGCTACGCGTGGATCGTGTGGCTCGGCGGGGGAGTGCTCGGATACGTCGCGGCGGAGATGGGGCTGAGCGATTCCATCGTCCGCAAGTGGCTGGGAGCCTCCGCGGGGGTCGTCCACCACCCTTTGCCAATCGCGACCGCCTTCGGCCTACTTCGCTTCCTTGATCGCCTTGGCCACCACGTCGGGGTAGGCCTTGAACCAGCCCGTGACCCTCACCCACCTGCCACCCTTCACCTGCCAGACTTGCACCAGGCCGCCGCCCTCGTGATCGATCGGCGTGATCTCAAGGGGTGGCACCAGACCTCC
>JACQCN010000388.1 GCA_016201575.1 Candidatus Rokuibacteriota bacterium
AGCTCCTGCTCGATCTCCGGCGTGTGACGGTGGGAGCCGATGGCGTAGGCCTGGAGATTCTCGTTCGCCTCCGTATAGAGGTACATCGGATCCGCATTCCGCCCCTGGGCGCCGGCACCGCTCACGCCCGACTTGCCGTCGATCACGATGCCCTCGGCGCGGCCGAGCCCGCTCTTCAGCAGCGGCGCGGTCGCGAGCACGGCGCCGACCGCGTAGCAGCCCGGGGAGGCCACCAGCGACGCGGTGCTGATCGCCTTCCGGTGCAGCTCGGGCAGCCCGTACACCGCCTCGGCCAGGCCCGCCGGATCCATGTGGGGGCTCTTGTACCAGGTGGTGTAGTCGCCGGCGTCCCGCAGCCGGTAGTCGGCGGAGAGGTCGATCACCTTGCGCCCGCGCTGGCGCAGCACCGGCACCGCCTTCTGCGACTCCATGTGCGGCAGGGCGAGGACGACGACGTCGGCGTCGTCGGCCAGGCGCTCGGGATCGAGCTCGCGGAAGGCGAGGTCGGTGAGTCCGCGCAGGTGCGGGTAGAGCCGATCCAGGCGCTCGCCCGCCCGCCGCTCGGAGGTGACGGCCGCGACCGACACCCGGGGGTGGACGAAGAGCAGCCGCAGGAGCTCCGCGCCCATGTAGCCGCTGGCGCCCGCGACGGCGACGCGAATCATCGACCGGCCGTCCGTGCAGCTACCGCTTGGAGTACTGGAACTTCTGCCGCGCGCCCGGCTGACCGTACTTCTTCCGCTCCCGCATGCGCGGATCGCGGGTGAGGAGGCCGGCCTTCTTGAGCGTCGCCCTGAGCTTGTCGTCGAAGTGCACGAGGGCGCGGGAGATGCCGTGCCGCACCGCCCCGGCCTGTCCCGTCGGGCCGCCGCCGCCCACGGTCACGAACACGTCCATCTGCCCGAAGGTGTTCGTGAGCTGGAGGGGCTGCGCGATGATCATCCGGAGCGTCTCGCGCGGGAAGTAGTCCTCGAACGTGCGGCGATTGACCTTGATCTGGCCCTGGCCGGGCCGGATCCACACGCGCGCCACGGACGTCTTCCGACGCCCGGTCCCATAGAATTTCTCGAGCACGGCCATTTTACGAAATCTCCAGTGCGGTCGGCTGCTGCGCCGCGTGCGGATGCTCTCGGCCGCGGTAGACCTTGAGCTTCTTCGCCATCGCCCGCCCGAGCCGGTTCTTGGGCAGCATGCCCTCCACCGCCCACTCGATCACCCGCTCGGGGTGGGTCTTCAGCATGGCGCCCGCGCTGACCTCGCGGAGCCCGCCGATGTACCCGGTGTGCCAGCGGTAAATCTTGTCGGTCAGCTTGCGCCCGGTGAGGCGGACCTTCTCGGCGTTGATCACGACGACGTGGTCGCCGACATCGAGGTGCGGCACGAAGGTCGGCTTGTGCTTGCCGCGCAGGATCGCGGTCACGCGCGAGGCGAGGCGGCCCAGCACCTGGCCGTCGGCGTCGACCACGAACCATTTGCGCTCGATCTCAGACTCCTTGGGCATCCACGTCGGCATGATCCGTTCCTTTGGCTCCCCGGGACTTGATTTAAGTGCGCCTGCAGACTGACAAAATAACAAAGCGATAGCATAAGGGCCCCTTCCGGAAAAGTCAACGGCCCGGGTTGGTCTTCCCCGGCCAGGGGCACAGGGCCCGGACGGGACAGGCCGGGCAGAGGGGCTTCCGGGCAAAGCAGGTGCGGCGGCCGTGGGCCTGGAAGAGATGCGTGGCCCACGTCCACTTCGCCTTCGGCAGCACGGCGCAGAGCTGGTCGTGGATCTCGTCGGGCTCGTCCGACCTGGCGAGCCCGAGGCGCTGGGAGACCCGGAACACGTGCGTGTCGACCGCGATCGCGGGCTCCCCGAAGGCGTTGCCGAGCACGACGTTGGCGGTCTTGAGGCCGACTCCCGGCAGCCGGACGAGCTCGTCACGGGCCCGCGGTACCTGGCCGCCGTGCCGCTCGACCAGCGCGCGCGCCGTCCCGATCACCGAGCGGGTCTTGGCGCGGAAGAAGCCGGTCGACCGGATCTCGTCCTCGAAGACCGCGGGGTCGGCGGCGGCGTAGTCGGCGGTCGACCGGTACTTCTGGAACAGGTCCGCGGTCACCAGGTTCACGCGCTCGTCCGTGCACTGAGCGGAGAGGATCGTCGCCACCAGCAGCTCGAGAGGCGTGCCGAAGTGGAGCGCGATCTTCGCGTCCGGGTACGCCTTCTCCAGGGCGCGGATGATCCTCGTGGCGCGCGCCCGGCGGGCCTCCACGGGCTCTCGGAAGGGGGCTCCGCCCCCTTTCCGGGTCGCCCCCCGCCTCGACTTGTCAGTTGCCAACTTCCAGCACTCCCTTCCGGATGTGTACGGGCGCCACGTCGACGGCCACCGGGAGCGTCGACCAGCGCAGCGTGGGATCGTAGCTCCGCACGATCCAGCCCGTCAGGGCATCGGGCACGGGGACGCCGCCGACCCGGACGGCGTGGGCGGCGAGGACGATCGGCCGGCGGCCCCGCCCGGGCAGCACCGAGAGCCGGAGATCGACGTCCGGCCCGCGCTGGGCCACGTGCAGCTCGGCCGCGTCGTCGAGAAACGCCACCCGCCAGCGCCGCATGCGCTTGAGCTCGCCGAGGAAGGCCTGGAGGTCGGCCTCCGCGAGCCGGAGCCGCTCGATGCGGAAGCGCTCGAGGGCCAGCGGCTCGACCGCGCCCTCGGCGGCGGCGCGCGCGGGGTTCACCTGGATGTTCTCGAGAACGACGCGGACGTCGCGGAGCTGGAGCGTCGCCGCGTGGGGACGCCGCCGCTCGCCGACCTTCGCCGCGGCCGCGCTGATCGTGACGCGCCGGATCACCCCGCGCGCGAGCGCGGCGTCGTCGTAGTCGAGGCCGACGCGCAGGTCCTCGGGATCGGCGACGAACTCCTTCAGGAGCCCCGCCGCCCCGGCCCGGATGCGCTCGGCCAGGGCCCGGGCCGCGAGCGCCGTGACGGGCGCGGGCCGGCGCACGCGGACCGTCCCGACGCTGCCGTCGGGCAGCGCGAACTCGCCGATGGCCGGGAAGGCCGCGGCGAGGAGCGGGTCGCTGGCGAACTGCTCGGAGATCCGCCGCGCCTTCTCGATCGTGAAATCCGGCCCCTGGTTGCCGGTCTTCAGGACGACGTAGGCGATGTTGAGCGGGTAGTCGCTCCAGGCCCGGGCGAAGCCGAGCGGCAGGTCGTCGCGGAAGGCGTAGTAGCGGAAGTTGCTGACCGAGAAGAACGGGTGATTCGGCACCACGCTCACGACCCGCGCCGCGCCGCCGCTGTCGCGGGCGATCAGCCGGAGGATCTCGCGCTGGCGCCAGTCCTCGCGGTGCGGGGGCGACGGCATCACCAGCGGGACGCGGAGCCCGGGGATCTCCACGCCCGCGGGCACGTCGGCCACGGTCGCGCTCACCTGGATCGCGGCGGCGATGGCGAGCGCGGCCGCCGCGGCCGCCCGGGCCCGCCCGCGGAGCGCGTCGAACCCGAGCGCCGCCACCAGAGCCGCGGCCGGCAGGAGGGGCAGCGTGTAGCGGAGGTTCTTGTTCTGGAGCAGCTCGAACAGCGTGGCGGCGGGCAGCAAGGCGGCGAGGAGAAACCACTGCCGGCGCCGGACGGCCACCGCGAGGCCGGCGAGCAGGAGCAGGGCCGCCACGACGCCGAACTGGGTGACGAGCGTCCGGGGGTAGTACGCGAGCGCGGGCCAGGAGAACGGATGCGGGAATCCGGCCTCGGCGGCCTGCTTGAACGAGCGGTTCCCGACCTGGGAGGCGAGGCCGAAGATCCGGAGGCCGTACCACGGCAGGCACAGCGCGGCGCCGAGGCCGAGCGCCAGCAGGAGGTTGAGCGCCGCGCGCCGCTGCCGGATGCCCGCGACGACCAGCGCGACGGGAACGAGGAGGTAGGCGGCGAAGGGCGGCTTGGTGACCATCCCGAGGCCGAGCACGAGGCCCGCGACGATCGACCACCCGCGGCGCGCGAAGCCTTCCGTCCAGAGCAGCGCGAGCAGCGCCACGGCCACCATGGAGGCCAGCGGCAGGTCGAGCTGGAACCGGAGCGCGGAGTAGACGACGAAGGGCGCGGAGCCGAAGAGGAGGGCCGCGACGACTCCCACGGCGCCGCCGGCGAGCCGCCGGCCGAGCAGGTAGACCGCGATCATGCCGAGCCCGAGGAACGCGAGGATCGTCGCCTGCCCGGCGGCGACGTCGGACGGCCAGATCCGGTACGGGAGCGCGGCCGCGCAGAAGACGAGCGGCGGGTAGAACGACGAGCGGCCCAGCACCGCGGCGACGTCGCCCGCCGCGAGGTCGCGCGCGCAGGACACCATACGCTCGAGATGGTTGGCGTGATCCCACTCGGGCGGCCGGCTGTTGATGGAGAGCCACGCGGCCGCCACGGCGACGAGGACCGCGTAGCCGCCGAGGACCGTCGCCAGCTCGGAGGGGGGCTTCGCCACCCTTCCGAACCTCCCGCCTGAGGATTGCGCCGGCGGAGCCAGCGCTCGAATCGGCGAGGAACCTGCGCTCTCCCTCATCGGTGGGCGATCAGGAGCACGGACGTGCCGAACGGCAGGCTCACGCGCGGGACGACGAGGCCCTCGAGGGAGAACACCGCCGCCAGGAGCCGGTTCAGCGGCGCCGGCGG
>JACQCN010000448.1 GCA_016201575.1 Candidatus Rokuibacteriota bacterium
CGGGACCGTCACCCTCCCGCACGCGCTCCTGACCGCCTGACGGGGCGCCCCCCCCCAGCCGCCTGACCCGCCCGCCGGGCGGGCGCTGTGGGGAAACGCGAGTACTTACGGTGCACCAGGCCGCCGCCTGCGCGGCCGCCGCGCGCGAGACGGGCCCGCGCGGGCCGCGGTCGAGCCCGTCGATGAGATGGACGATGAGCGCGAGGGAGGGCATGAGACTGCGGTACTTCGCGAGGTGCGAGATGACCACGGGATGGTCCTCGTCGCGGCGGAGCGTCGCCTCGAGCTTCGCCCGCCAGGCGTCGAAGA
The DNA here is from genome assembly GCA_016201575.1 of Candidatus Rokuibacteriota bacterium. Taxonomy (GTDB): domain Bacteria; phylum Methylomirabilota; class Methylomirabilia; order Rokubacteriales; family CSP1-6; genus AR9. The sequence goes on from JACQCN010000448.1 coordinate 310, forward strand.
GCGCCTGCGCGTCGGGAGCGAAGCGCAGGAACGGGCGCTCCGTCGGGGTGAGCTCCTCGGCATCGAGGGCGGCCAGGTCGAGGGTGGCGAGCTGTCGGTAGATGGCGAACGCGCGCGTCCTGGCGTCGGCGTCCGGCCACCGATCGACGTTGCGCCACCGCGGGAGTGGATCAGGGAACACCGCGAGCTGAAACCGTTGCATCAGGCCGTCGTCGCCGCCGCCCGCGAAGGTCTCGTGCAGGGAGGCGTGCAGCGGCCCGGGCTGGATCCCGCCGAGGATGGAGACACAGGCGGCCTCGATGCGCAGGGTGCCGCGCCCGAGGCGGTCGTAGGTATAGGCGCCGCTGCCATTCCAGGCTTCGCAGTAGAAGCCGCGATCGTTTTCGTGCCCGGGCCGGTTCATCAGGCGGAGGAACCCGCTGAGCTCGTCGCGGAAGAGGAGCACGCCGTTGGGATTCTGGTTGAGGAGTTCGCCGAGTTTCTCGACGGTGGTGTCGTTGACGACGTAGCGCCGCTCGCCCGGGGCGGGGGCCTCCGGCACCTCGAAGGCATAGCGGAGCGCGTCGGTGGGCTCGTCCTGTTCGAACGCCTGGCGCAGGCGGCGCGTGAGGGCCTGCTCGCGGGCGCGGTGTTCGGCGTGGCGAAACCGCTGCGCCCCCCGCGCGCGCTCGTAGGCGATCCGGGCGTCGGCGATGAGGGGCTGCAGCGGCGTGAGCGCTTCGGCCAGGGCCGCGCTTTTCATGAGGCCGGGGCGGCCGACGGCGAGGCCCCAGAGATTGGGGATGACGGTCCAGTCGTCCGCGCGCTTGGGGCGGATGGCGACTTGGCGGCCGATCACGGCGGCCGCGGCGACGAGGGCCCCGATGGCGACGAAGTCCGGCGGGCACTGGGCGCGCTCGGCGATGTCCGCGACCCACGGGGCCAGCGCGCTCGGCAGCAGGCGCCCGTCGAACGCGGGCACCGGCGGGAGCCCGCGGGGGATCGGCTGCGGCGCGGGCCACGGCGCCGCCCGGCCAGCCGCGGCGCCCCCATGCCGCGCCTCGACCGTGCCGTCGCGCGTGGGCGCCCGCGACCGGTTCTGCGGGGAGGCCCGGCGCACGCTCCTCACCGCACGACGGTCCAGGTGGCGAGCGTGAGGCGGGAGCGCACGGTCGCGGCAGCCATCACCGCCCCCGCAGCCCGTCCGCGACGGTACGCCCCCCGCTCCCCGACCAGGGCCCCTGTTTCCACCAGAGTCCTTCGCGCTTCCGCCGGAGGGCTGAGCAGGCTGCTAGAATCTGGGCGATGGCAGGCCGGCACAAGATTCTAGTCGTGGACGACGAAGACCGTGTCCGAGACCTCTTGACAGAGCACCTTCTAGGGTTGGGGTACGAGCCACTCGCGGCGCGTAGCGGCAATGACGCCGTCGAGTCGCTCAAGCGGCAGATTCCCGACCTCGTCCTTTTGGACATCAGCATGCCCGGCATGAACGGGGTCGACGTGCTCACGTTCCTTCGTTCGAAGCATCCGGAGATTCCCGTCGTGATGATCTCTGGCCTCGCTGATGAGGGTCTCGCTCATGCACTGCTCCGCCTGGGGGCTGTTGCCTTCGTGCGGAAGCCCTTCGATTTGAACGAACTGGAGCGCCTCGTGGCTGTGGCCCTGACTGGCCGATAAGGCTACGCCTGGAGAGCACAGCGGACGGACACGTGCGGGACGCGCAGCGCGCGACCGATCGCCCGCAGGGACAGCCTTCCTGTGGTCGATGAACACGGACATCTGGTTGGCCATCGTCGGGGGCGGGGACCTGATCATTCGCCTGCATCCGAGAGAGCGAGCGTCCGGGGGAAACGGGCGCGTCGGGGCAAGAAGATCGGGACGAAGAGGCCGCGGCCGGCCGCGAGGCGAAACTCTGGGGCGGGAGATTCCGGGCCGCCCATGACTGGAACAGACTCCTAGGATGATTGCGCGGGTCGTCGGCTTTGCCTTGCATCAGCGCTTCATCACGCTGGCACTCACCCTCCTGCTGACGAGCGCTGGCATCGCGGCATTCTATCGTCTTCCCATTGAAGCCTATCCGGACGTCGGCGACGTGCGCGTCGAAGTGATTACTCTCTGGCCTGGCCATTCGACGGAGGAGGTTGAGCGGCTTATCACGATCTCGCTTGAGAAAGAGCTCAACGGGATTGCGCATGTCACGGTCATCCGCTCGGACACCCTGTTTGGGCTCTCGAACATTCGGGTTGTGTTCGCTGACGGCACGGATGACTACTGGGCCCGGCAGCAGGTCCAGCAACGGATCGCCCAGGCCGAGATTCCAGCGGATGCGAAGCCGAGCCTCGGTCCTCTCTCCAGTGTGATCGGTGAGGTGTA
>JACQCN010000449.1 GCA_016201575.1 Candidatus Rokuibacteriota bacterium
CCGAAAGGGCGCCTCTCGCGCGGCTACCGCCATCTCTTTCCGCTTCCGTCCCGCGGTGGGCCGTGCAAGCGCCTCCATCTCTTCCTCCGCTGGATGGTGCGCCGCGAGCCGCCGGACTTCGGCCTCTGGCGGGGCGTGTCGCCGTCGATGCTCCTGATCCCGGTCGACACCCACGTCGAGAACATGAGCCGTTCGATCGGCCTCACCCGCCGGCGCTCGCGCAACTGGGCGATGGTCGTCGAGATCACGCGACAGCTCGCCGCGCTCGACCCCGCCGATCCCGTCAAGTACGACTTCGCGCTCTGCCACAAGCGGATGTCGGGCGACTGCCTCGGCCGGCGCGATGCGGTGATCTGCGCTCCGTGCGGCCTGCGCCGGGTGTGCCGGCACTGGAGGAACGCCCCGCGTGCTTGAGGTGCTTCTCGCGCTCGGCGGGGTGGTCGTCGGCGGCGGGTGCGTGTGGATGGTCGCCCGGTCGCACTTCCGGGCGCTGGCCAAGGCGGAGCGCGGCACGCTCGAGCTGCGCGTCCTCGCCGCCGAGGCGGTCCAGGACGAGTTGCGCAAGCAGGTGAGCGCCGCCGAGCTCGAGGTGTCGGATCTGCGCGCCTCGCTCGACAGCGAGCGGGTGGCCCGCGCCCACGCCGAGGCCCGGCTCGGCGACCAGGAGCGGCTGGCCGACAGCTTCAAGGCGCTCAGCGGCGACGCCCTCCGCACGAACAGCGAGAGCTTCCTGCAGCTCGCGCGCGAGGCCCTGCACGCCGTCGTCAGCGAAGCCCGCCGCGACCTCGACCGCCGCCACGAGGCGATCGGCGCCGTCGTCCGGCCGCTGGAGGAGACCCTCGGGCGCTACGAGGTGGCGGTCCGCGAGATGGAGCGCGCCCGCGAGCAGGCCTACGGCGGCCTCAAGAGCCACCTGGAGAGCCTGAGCCGGGAGACCGGGAGCCTGGTCACGGCGCTTCGCACCCCGCAGGTGCGGGGTCGGTGGGGGGAGATCACGCTCCAGCGCGTGGTGGAGCTGTCCGGCATGTCGGCCCACTGCGACTACGTCGAGCAGGCGACGCTGAACTCGGAGACCGGCCGGCGGCGCCCCGACATGATCGTGCGCCTGCCGGCGGGGCGGCACCTCGTCGTCGACGCCAAGGTCCCGCTGACCGCCTACCTCGACGCGATGGACGCCGCCACCGACCCGGATCGCCGCGCCGCGCTCGAGCGGCACGCCACCCAGATCCGCGCGCACATGAACCAGCTCTCGGGCAAGGCCTACTGGGCCGACCTGGGCCTGACGCCCGAGCTGACCGTGATGTTCATCCCCGGCGAGTCCTTCTTCGCGGCCGCGGTCGACCTCGATCGCACGCTCATCGAGGACGCGATGGGGAAGGGGGTGGTGCTGGCGACGCCGACCACGCTCATCGCCCTCCTCCGGGCCGTGGCCTACGGCTGGCGGCAGGAGCAGATCGCGGCGAGCGCCCAGCAGATCAGCGAGCTGGGCCGCCAGCTCTACGAGCGGCTCAGGCTGCTGGCTGGCTACTTCGAGGACCTCGGCGATAAGATCGGCAAGGCGACGGAGGCCTACAACCGGGTCATCGGCTCCATGGAATCGCGGATCCTGCCGGCGGCCAGGCGGTTCAAGGACCTGGGAGCCGGCACCGGGGAGGAAATCCCGACCCTGGATCCCGTCGACCAGGCAATCAGACAGTTGAACGCAAACGACGTGCCGAGACAGCTCGACGCCGGGGACATCACGCGGGGGGCATGATATTATGATGGCACTTCTAGTGCGAGGAGGCCGATGAGTCCCATACCCATCCAGGTCTACGGCATCAACCTCCTGGTCCGCCTGATGTCGGAGGCCCCCGCTGACGTTCGCGTCCACTGCCCGAAGGGCTCGCCCATCCGGTACGGCGAGGTCGTCGCCCGTGGCGACGGCTTCGACGAGGGCGCGAACGCGTTCCGCGAGATGCCGTCTCTGAAAGCCGTCGTCGCGTTCGAGGAGAGCCCGGAGGAGGTCGAGGGCCACTATTTTTACGTGGCCGGCGACGAGTACCGGGTGATCCGGCTGGACTCCATCATCCTGTCCTTCCCGCACGAGTAGTGCCCGGGGCCCGGGTGGTCGCGGTCGACCTCCCCTGGTCGGCCGCGCACCCGGACCGCACCGCCGTCGCCGTCCTGACCCCCGCCGCGCAGGTATCGGTCGTGCCCGTGGACCCGTCCGAGCCGATCCCGTCCGTGATCGCCCGCCTCGCGGCTCCTGCTCGCGGACGCCTGGCTGCGGAAGCGGCTGGGCCGCCGCGGTACAATCGATCTCCGTTGAGCACAGATCGCGACGGGCATCCCTGCCTCCGCGCCGTCGAGGCGTTTCCGCTCGAGACCCCGAGCGGCCGTGCCGTCGGCATCCGTGATCCGGGCGGCTACACGAAAGCCGTGCTCGTGCTGCCGATCCCGCTCCTGGAAGTCGTGGCGCTCTTCGACGGCCGGCACTCGGTCCGCGACGTCCAGGAGGAAATCCTGCGCCGCCACGGCGAGCTGCTCGACTCGGAGCACATCGAGGGCATCGTCGCGACGCTCGACGAGAACGGCTTCCTCGACAGCCCGCGGTTCGCCGAGCGCCGCGCCGCCATCGACGGCGCCTTCCACGCGAGCCCGACGCGGCCGGCCACCCACGGGGGCGGCGCCTACGCCGGCGAGCCGGACGCGCTCCGTGCCCAGATGGGCGCCTTCTTCGCGCCGCCGGCGGGCCCCGGCCCGATCGAGTGGGAGCGGGGAGCCGGCGAGGACGCCGCGGTCCGGGGCCTCGTCGCGCCTCACATCGACTTCCAGCGGGGCGGGCCCGCCTACGCCTGGGGCTACCGCGAGCTGGCCGAGCGCGGCGACGCCGACTGCTTCGTGATCCTCGGGACCTGTCACGCGGGGATGGCGGCGCCCTTCGCGCTGACGCTGAAGGACTACGAGACCCCGCTCGGCCCCGCCCCCGTGGACCGGGAGCTCGCCGAGGCGCTCGCGCGCCGGGCGGGCCAGGACCTGTTCGCGAGCGAGCTGTCACACCGCTCGGAGCACTCGATCGAGCTCCAGGCGGTGTTCCTCCGCTACCTGTTCGGCGACCGGCGCGAGATCACGATCGTCCCGGTCCTGGCGAGCTTCGTGCACGAGGCGCTGGCGCGCCGCCAGGGGCCGGAGGACGACCCGCGGGTCCCGCGCTTCCTCGACGCCCTCGGCGAGACGATCGCCGCCTCGGGGCGGCGGGTCTGCGTCATCGCGGGCGCGGACCTGGCCCACGTGGGGCCGCGCTTCGGCGATCGCGACGACGTGTCGCCCGAGCGGCTGCGCGAGGTGGAGCGCGAGGACCTGGAGATGCTGGCGGCGGTGGAGGCGGGCGACCCCCGCGCCGTCTTCGCGTCGGCCGAGCGCGACGGCGATCAGCGCCGGGTCTGCGGTCTCTCGCCGATCTACGCGCTGCTCCGGGTGCTCGGGCCGTCGCGGGGCGCGGTGAAGCGCTACGCGCAGTGGCCCGACCCCCAGGGGACCGTCACGTTCGCCAGCGTGGTCCTGCGGTGAGTGCCCTCGGAGGGGGGCTCCGCGCCCCTTCCGAACCTCCCCCGCGATGGCGCCTCGCATGGCGAGCAGGCCCGGCCGTCCGGAGCGACTGGGGTATGGAGCAGAGGGCGGCCGGGCCTGCTCGCCATGCGCCGGGAAGCCGGCGCTCGAACGCTCGATCCACTCTCGCGAGGGGAAGGTAGGCCGGTGAGCGAGGCGTGGACGCTTCCGGACCTTCGCGTGGACGTCAGCGGCGACTGGTTCGACGGCGACGAGCAGGTGACGCACCCCGGGGTGCTCGCCAACCTCCGCGGCAGCCTGCGGAGGGACGCGAGCGGCTACTTCATCCAGACCCGGGTGCGGATTCCCGTGCGGGTCGAGGACACGCCCTTCGTCGTCGTCCGGGTGCAGGCGAGCGGGGACCGGCTGCGCGCCGTGCTGAACGACGGGAGCGAGGAGGCCGCGGATCTCGCCAGCCTCCGCATCGGCCGCGGCGACGTGCCCTACGTGCCCGTGAAGGGCGGCGCGTTCGAGGCGCGTCTCAGCCGCGCGGCGGCGTTCCAGCTCTTGACGCTGGCCGACTACGACGAGGCGACCGGGCGGGGCACGCTCAGGCTCGGCGACCGGGAGTACCCGCTGCGGAGGCGCGAGTGAGCCGGACCGGCGGCGAGTGGGTGGTGGAGGCGCTTCGTGCCGAAGGGGTGCGCCACGTCTTCGGGATCCCGGGCGTGTACAACCTCGCGATCTACGACGCGCTGCTCGGGCAGCGGGTGATCGAGCACATCCTGGCGCGTCACGAGCAAGGCGCCGCGTTCATGGCCGACGGCTACGCCCGGTCCTCCGGGCGGCCGGGCGTGGCGCTGGTGACGACGGGGCCGGGCGCGACGAACACGCTCACGCCGCTCGCCGAGTCCTACGCGGGCTCGATCCCCGTGCTCGTGGTGATGTCGGACATTCCCGCCGCCCTCGTCGGGCGCGAGGTCGGTGCGCTCCACGAGGTCGTGAACCAGATCGAGTGCTTCAAGCCCGTTTGCCGGTGGGCGGAGCAGGTCACCGAGGGGGCCGCGATCGCCGCCGACGTGCAGGGCGCCTTCGACCTCTTCGCGTCCGGCCGGCCGGGGCCGATCGCGCTCTCGATCCCGACCGATCTGCTGACGGCGCGGGTCGAGGGCCGCATCGTCGCGGGCCGGGGACGGGGCCGGCCGCCCTGCCACGTCGACGAGATCGAGGCGGCCGCGCGCCTCCTCGCCGGCGCGCGGCGGCCGCTCCTGATCGCGGGCGGCGGCGTCGTCAGCGCGGAGGCGACGGGCGGGCTGCGCCGGCTCGCGTCGCGGCTGGGCGCGCCGGTCATCACGACGGTGATGGGACGGGGCAGCATCTCCGAGACCGATCCGCTCTGGCAGGGCGTGCTCCCGAACAAGCGGGCGACCGAGGAGGCGCTCCGCGCGGCCGACGTGATCCTCGCGGTCGGCTGCCGCCTCGCCCATCGCTCGACGCAGGGGCTGCTCCTGAATCTCGCGTTCGCCTCCGACCAGGCGCTGATCCACCTCGACATCGATCCCGCCGTGATCGGCAAGCTCTTCAAGCCCCGGCTCGGGATCGTCGGGGACGCGCGCGACGGCCTCGCGCGCCTGGCGGAGGCGCTCGGGCCCGGCACTCGCGCGGGCTGGAACACCGGGCGCTTCGCCGAGCTGAAGAGGGCCGCGAACGAGCGCTTCACGCCCGAGGTCGCCGAGCTCATCCGGATCCTGCGCACGGCGCTCGCCGACGACGCGATCGTGGTGAACGACCAGACCGGGATCAACTACTGGATGGAGTGGCTCTTCCCCGTGCTGGCGCCGCGCACGTTCCTCTACCCCGTGGGCTCGGCGACGCTCGGCTACGGGGTGCCGGCCGCCATCGGCGCGAAGGTGGCGAACCCCGGCCGCCAGGTCGTCGCGGTCGTCGGCGACGGCGGCTTCCTGTTCTCCGTGAACGAGCTGGCCACGGCGGTGAAGTACGGGCTCGGCGTGGTGTTCCTCGTGCTCAACGACCAGCAGTACGGCGCGATCAAGTACCTGCAGGAGCGCCTCTACGGCCGCTGGGGCGAGGCCGACCTCACCAACCCGGACTTCCCCGCGCTCGCGCGCGCCTTCGGGGCGGCCGGGGAGCGGGTCCCGTCGCTCGACGCCCTCGGGCCGGCGCTCGCCCGCGCGCTCGCCCATCCGGGGCCGACCGTGCTCGAGCTGCCGATGGCCGTCGAGCCCCCGTGGGAGCTGTGAACCGCGGAGCCGGGAAGGGGCGTCCCAAGGGCTGATGGACGAGGTCGTATCGTCGCCTGCTGCGTCTCGCCCAACGAGGTCTCCGGGCGGCGCTGAGCTCGACCGCCGAGGGGGTTTCGCCGCGGTCCCGGTGCTCGCGGGCGGGCCCGGCGGGTGGCTGCGCGCCGGCGATCCTGCCGACCCGGCGCCGCAGGCGGTCGACGTCTGAATCCGCGCCGCGGGAAAGGACACCGGTGGGGTTCTACGCGCGGTACGTCCTGCCCCGGCTGATCGACCTGGCGATGCGGAGCCGCGTGGTCACCGCGCGGCGCGCCCGCATCGTCCCCCTCGCCGCGGGGAAGGTGCTCGAGATCGGCGCCGGCTCGGGCCTGAACCTGCCGTTCTACGGCGAGCGGGTCGAGAAGCTCTACGCGCTCGACCCGTCGCCCGAGGTGTGGAGGCTCGGCCGCCGCCGGGCCGCCCGCGCGGGGTTCCCCATCGAGTTCCTCGCCCACTCGGGCGAGCGGATCCCGCTTCCCGACGCCTCCATCGACACCGTGGTGTCGACGTGGACGCTCTGCTCGATCCCACGCCCGCTCGACGCCCTCGCGGAGATCCGGCGCGTTCTCACGCCCGACGGCCGCTTCCTGTTCATCGAGCACGGGCGGGCGCCGGAGGCGGGCGTGGTCGCGTGGCAGGACCGCCTCACGCCCGTGTGGAAACGGATCGCCGGGGGCTGCCACCTGAACCGCGCGATCGACGCGCTGATCACCGAGGCCGGCTTCGAGATCGCGCGACTGGAGCGAGGGTACTCCAAGGGGCCAAAGCCGTTCGCCTACCTCTACGAGGGCACGGCTGGGCGCCGAATCAACTGTGGTGGGCACGCCTAATCGAAGCGGGCGTGTCGACGCTGGACGAAGTCTCTCGGACGATTTGCCGCCTCGTAGCCGGTAGGAAGCAGAGCTTTGTCAGAAAGCGAGCCCTTTCGAAGCCGATGAAAACTCGCGGGCGACCCTGCGGCGGTGGATCGGCTTCACTAGAGATTGCCTGCGGGTGAGCCCTTCAACTCGCCCCGCAGCCGACGCAGCAAGGGCCGCGCTGCCGTTCCGATTCGCCCGGCGCCTGACGCTCGCTAGGGCGCTTGCTGGATCGCGCTGAGCTTCCAGGAGTTCGGTCCGACCGGGCGGACGAACGTCCAGTACTCCTCGAACTTCACCGGCTCCATCCGGCTTCCTTCGATGACCTGGTTCCCCGTCTCGTCCACCGTATAGTCGAGGACGTTGGCGAGGAAGCCCACCGTGACGAAATCTCTCCCGCCCTCCTGCCACGCTTCGGTCACGTCGGCTGACCGGATGGCGATGTTCTCCAACCGGTTGATCCGGTGTTCCGCTCTCAGCCGGTCACACTGCGCTTGCAGGCTTGCGTGCATCTCGGGCGTCAGCACCTCCCGGACCGATCCCATGTCCCGCATCATCCAGGCGGCTTGGACTTTGAAGAACAGGTCCGACGCCGTGGAGGCAAACCGGGCGAGCTCGAACGTGCTGTCCATCTGGCGAATGAGTCCCACGCCTCGGTCTGGGTCACTCGTCGCACCCGGGAGTTCCGGGGCTGCGGTCGAGGAAGCCTGGTCGCCAGACTGCCAGGGCGCGACGTCGGCGCCCCGGGCAGTCCCGTAGCCTCCAGCCCGGGCCGGCTCGGGCTGCTGGCGCCGCCGCAGGTATGAGAATGCGAAGAAAGTCAGTCCCGCGATGAGCAGGAGCTCGAGCAGACCGAGCCCGCCGAAGAGCCCTCGTCCCATTCCCCCGAAGAGCATGCTGCCGATCAGTCCGCCCAGGACGAGCCCACCGATCC
>JACQCN010000450.1 GCA_016201575.1 Candidatus Rokuibacteriota bacterium
CGACAGCTCGAAGAAGAGCCCGAGCATGCCGAGCATCATGAGGATGTAGGCGACGTTGGGATCGGTGATGACGTTGAGCACCCGATCGCGGAAGCCGATCTCGATGGGCCGCACCGTGGCGCCGCGGGTCTTCAGCACGACCTCGCCTCGCGGCGTCTTCACGCGGCGCCCGTCGATCCGGTCCAGCAGGTCGGCGGTGGAGTCGGCGGCGAGGTCGACGATGTTGAGCCGGACCGCCTCCCGCTCCGTCGCCGAGACCGACTGCCGCACCGCCTTCTCCGCCCACTCCACGTTGCGCCCGCGGGTCGTGGCGATCGTGCGGGCGAAGGCGGCGGCGTCGTTCTCGATCTTCTTCATGCTCTCCTTGTCGATGGTGCCGCCGCCCATCGCCACCGGGTGGGCGGCGCCGATGTTGGTGGCCGGGGCCATGGCGGCCACGTGGGCGGCCATCGTGATGAAGACGCCCGCGGAGGCGGCGCGGGCCCCGGTGGGCGCGACGTAGACGATCACGGGGATGTCCGAGCTCAGGATCTGCTGGACGATCGAGCGCATCGAGCGCTCGAGGCCGCCCGGCGTGTCGAGCTGGATGACGAGCGCGGCCGCCCCCTCGCTCCGCGCCCGGTCGAGCGCCGTGCCGATGATCCGCACCGTCACCGGGCTGATCACGCCGTCGACCGGGACGAGGGCGACGGTCTCGGCGGCGGCGCGCGAGGCCCCCGCCAGCGCCGCGACCAGGACGACGGCGAGGGCGAGGCGGCGCTTCAACGGGCGAGCGCCATCACCGAGACGATCTCGAAGAGGAGGTTGGCGGCGAGGAGCGAGGTGACCTGCCCGGGCCCGTCGTACGGCGGGCACACTTCCACCACGTCGGCGCCCACGAGCCGGAGCCCCTGGAGGCCGCGCACGAGCGCAATCGCCTCGTACGAGGTGAGCCCGCCGACCTCCGGCGTGCCCGTCGCCGGGGCGTAGGCGGGATCCACCGAGTCGATGTCGAAGGAGCAGTAGACGGGGCCGCCGGCCAGGCGCTGCAGCTTGCCGACCACCCACGCAATTCCCTGCTCCTTCACCGCCTCGATGCGGATCACCTCCAGGCCGTGCTGCTCGTGGAAGGCGAAGTCCTCCGGCCCGTACAGCGGACCCCGGATCCCCACCTGGATCATGCGCCGCGGATCGATCAGGCCTTCCTCGATGGCGCGGCGGAAGGGCGAGCCGTGGAAGAACTTCGACCCGAAGTACTCGTCCCAGGTGTCGGGGTGAGCGTCGAAGTGGACCACGCCCACGGGCCCGTGACGCCGGGCCACCGCCCGGAGGATCGGCAGCGTGATCGAGTGGTCGCCGCCCACCGACACCGGCGTCGCCTTCGCGGACAGGATCGCCGTCACACCGGCCTCGATCGCCTCGAACGTGCGCTCGATCGAGATGGGGACGACGTCGATGTCGCCGTAGTCGGCCACGCGGAGCCGCTCGAAGGGATGCACCTTGGCCACGGGGTTCCACGGGCGGATCAGCGAGGACTGCTCGCGGACCGCGCGCGGGCCGAAGCGGGCGCCCGTGCGGTAGGACGCGCCGCCGTCGTAGGGAACGCCGACCACCGCCACGTCGAGGGCGGCGGCGTCCCGCACGTGCGGGAGCAGCATGAACGTGGCGATCTGGCCGAAGCGGGGCGAGCGGAACGGGTCACGCGGGGTGTGCATCGCTACATCATCGACGTGAGTCTGGCCACCGCGCCGGCCAGCCGGGTGATCTCCTCGGGGGCGGTGTAGACGGAGAAGCTCGCCCGCACCGTGCCGACCACGCCGAGATGGCGCATCAAGGGCTGGGCGCAGTGGTGACCCGCGCGGACGGCGATGCCCTCGCCGTCGAGGAGCGCGGCGGCGTCGTGCGGGTGGATGCCGGCGACCGAGCCACACTTCCTTGATCATCTCTCCCCCGCCGCGCGCGGGCTCGAGCCGGTCCAGCGCGGCGCGGTGGCCGTAGAGCACGCCGATCCCCGTCGGACCGAGCATCTTGTGGGGCGAGAAGACGTAGAAGTCACAGCCGATCGCGGACATGTCCAGCGGAAGATGAGGCGCCGCTTGAGCCCCGTCGATCACCGTGAGCGCACCCACCGCCCGCGCCTGGTCGACGATCTGCCGGACCGGGTTGATGGTGCCAAGCACGTTGGAGACGTGGGCCACGGCCACCACGCGAGTGCGCGGGCTCAGCAGGCGACCGAACGTCTCCAGGTCGAGGAAGCCCTCGCCGACGACCGGCACCGCCCGCAGGACGGCCCCGCGGTCGCGCACGGCCATCTGCCAGGGGATCACGTTCGAGTGGTGCTCCATCCCGGTGATCACGACCTCGTCGCCCGGAGCCAGCGTCCGGCCGATCGCCTCCGCCAGGAGGTTCAGGCCGTCGGTGGTCCCGCGCGTGAACACGACTTCCTCGCGCGCGGCCGCGCCGATGAAGCGCCGGACCTGGTCGCGCGCCGCCTCGTAGAGCTCCGTGGCCTCCTCGCCGAGGGTGTGGATGGAGCGGTGGACGTTGGCGTGCGACGTCTCGTAGTAGCGCGTCATGGCCTCGATCACCTGCCGCGGCTTCTGGCTGGAGGCGGCGGAGTCGAGGTAGGCCAGCGGCTGCCCGTTGACGCGGCGGGCGAGGATCGGGAAGTCGGGCCGGGTCAGCTCGTTAAGCCGCACGAAGGGCCGCCTTCAGCACGGACAAGGGCAACTGCAGGCACTTCATCCGGGTCGGCCGGATGTCGGCTTCGAGCGTCATCAGCAGGTCCTCCGGGGTGACCGCGGCAGCTTGCGCCACCGTGCGCCCCTGGATCTTCTCCACGAGCACGTCGGCGGACGCCGTGCAGATCGCGCAGCTGTCGCCGGCGAAGCGCGCTTCGGCCACCGTCGGCCCCTCGAGGCGGAGCGCCAGCCGCACCCGATCGCCGCAGAGCGGATTCACGTCTTCCGCGCTCACCGTCGCCCCCGCCAGCTCCCCCCGGAATTTCGGCCGGCGCCACCGCTCCTTGATGACGCTGGTGTAGAGCCCCGGCGCCGGGCTCACGCCAGCTGCGCCTCGCTGGCCGGACAACCGCGACTGATGAGCGACGCCCCGCAAGCGGGGCTTGCCACAGGGAACGCTCGGCTGGCGCCTCGCGGCATTACTCGAGCGCCCCGCGCGCCGCGTTCGCGCGATACGGCGGGAACCGGTAGGCGGAGTCGCGCGAGAGCAGGCCACCGTGACCCAGAGCGGCGACCTCCAGGTTGCCCACGCGCTCACCCGTGAACAAGCGCGGCAGCACGAGGTCGAAGGCGGTCGCCTCCGAGAACATGCCGCACGAGGGCATGCCGACGAGCGGCCGGGCGTCCCAGCGGGCGATCCAGAGGAGGCTGCCCGGATGGGCGGGGGCGCCGTGGCGGTCCATGCGAGCGCCCACGCGCTCGAGGGCGCCGAAGACCGGATCGAGCGGGTCGAGCGCGCTCGCGCCGGCGACGATCAGCACCTCGGCGCCGGTCGCGCGCAGATCCCCGAGCTCCCGCGCGACGTCCTCCACCCGCGGGCCCGCGTAGCGGACCGGCAGCAGCCGCCCGCCGAACCACGCGATCTTCGCCTGGAGCGACTTCTCGAACCGCGCGCGCTGCTTCTCGTCGAGGCTCTCGCGGGCCACCGCGCCGACGGTGAGAGGCCGGAACGCCTCCACCGCCAGGAGCCCTTTGGCCTCCCCGGCCAGCCGCTCGATGGTCTCGATCGTCGACTCGGGGATGACGAGCGGCGTGATCTTGCACCGGGCCACGGCCTCGCCCGGCTCGACCGGGAGGCCGTCGAAGAGGGTGTAGACCGAGATCCCGGGCAGCGCGTTCGCCCGCCGCAGCGCGTCCGTGCGCGCGCGGAACAGGCCGCGGCGGGTCGCGGCGAGGCTCCACTTGCCCTCCGAGTAGCCCTTGACCTCGACGCCGTCGCCCACCACCGCGGCGGCCAGGCGCTTGCCCGCCTCCTCCTCGTGGATGTCGCCGGGCTCCATCTCGAGGAGGTGGATCTCCTCCCACGGCAGGGCGAGCAGCCCGCGCGCGGTCCCCTCGTCGATCACGTCCCCTTTGCCGGCGACGATCTTCCGGCTGGCATCGCGGACGTCGTGGCAGAGGACGCGGCCGACGAGCTCAGCCGGCGTCGCGTCCTTGTGGACGGCGTGGGCTTTCATGCGCCGCGCGCCGCGCGCTCGCGGAGGACGTCGCGGAGCGGCCGCCCCGACCGCCCGGTGCGGGCGGCCTGGATCTCGGCCAGGATGGCCAGCGCGATCTCCGGCGCGGTCTGCGCGCCGATGTCGAGCCCGATCGGCACGCGGATCCGCTCGAGGCGCTCCGGGGCCACGCCGTCCTCGACGAGCAGGTCGAGGATGGCCTTGCCGCGCCGGCTCGACCCCAGCATGCCGATGTAGCCGAGCGGCTGCTCGAGCGCGTGCTCGAGGACGGGGATGTCGTACTTGTAGTCGTGGGCCACGAGCACGAGCGCGGTGGACGGGTCCAGCGGGTAGTTCACGATCAGCTCCGACGGGATCCCGATCTTGAGCTCGTCGACGTCGGGGAAGCGCTCCGGCGTCGCGAAGCGCGGGCGGCCGTCGATGACCACCGTGCGGTAGCCGAGGAGCTTCGCCAGCTTGACCATCTCCATGGCCACGTGGCCGGCGCCCACGATCAGGAGGAGCGCGGGCGGCGCGAACACCTCGACGAAGGCGCGGACGTCGTCGGCCGCCAGCGTCTGGGAGCGCCCCCGGTCCATCGCGGCGCGCGCCTCGGCGGTGAAGCGCTGGTCGAGCGCGGCGCTCCCGAGCGTGCCCTCCACGCGGCCGCTGTCGAGGACCAGGAGCTTCTTGCCGCCGGGGTCTTCGAGGAGGCTCACGAGAGCGCCCCGTCCTCCCCGGCTGGCGTGCTCCCGGGCCCGCTCGTAGCACGCCAGGGTGGGATCGCCCGGCCGGTCGAGGGCGATCGGCTCGACGAAGACCTCGATCGTGCCGCCGCAGGTCAGCCCGATCTCCCACGCCTCCTCGTCGCCGAGGTTCATCTCGAGGAGCCGCGGCTTCATCGCGCCCAGGACGTCGCCCGACTCCTCGATGACCTGCGCGTCCACGCACCCTCCGATCGTGACCGAGCCGAGCACCCGCCCCTGCTCGTCGACCAGCATCCGGGCGCCTTCCTTGCGCGGCGTCGTGCCCCGCGTGTTCACCAGCGTGGCGACGGCGACCCGGCCGGACGAACGGCGCAATTGGTCAATGTGCTCAAATAGTTCGCTCATGGCCTAGATGATAGCACGCAGCCCCGCGCCGCGACCGCCCCA
>JACQCN010000451.1 GCA_016201575.1 Candidatus Rokuibacteriota bacterium
ATAGTCGATCGCCCGCGCCCCCTTCACCGCCGCCGCCGTCAGCCCGGCCTTCGTCGCGGAGGAGAGGTTCGGGGCCGGCGACTCCTCGACGAGCTTCTGGTGGCGGCGCTGGATCGAGCACTCGCGCTCGTGGAGGTGCACGAGCGTGCCGTGCGTGTCCCCGAAGACCTGCACCTCGACGTGCCGGGGCTGCTCGAGGTAGCGCTCGACGTAGATCGCGCCGCGCCCGAACGCCGCCTGCGCCCGCCGCTCGGCGGTCGCGAAGGCCGCGGCCAGGGCGCCCGGCTCGGCCACGCGCGCCATCCCGATGCCCCCGCCCCCGTGCGCCGCCTTCAGGATGACCGGGAACCCGATCTCGCGGGCCACGCGCTCGGCCTCGGCCGCGTCCTTCACCGGCTCCGTGCTGCCCGGGACCACGGGCACGCCCGCCGCCGTCATGAGCCGCCGGGCCTCGGTCTTGTCGCCCATGCGGCGGATCGCATCTGCGGACGGGCCCACGAACGTGAGCCCCGCGGCGGCGCACGCCTCGGCGAAGCGCCAGTCCTCCGAGAGGAAGCCGTAGCCGGGGTGGATCGCCTCCGCCCCGCTCACCAGCGCGGCCTGGATGATGCGGGTCCCGTCGAGGTAGCTCTCCTTCGCCGGCGCCGCGCCGATCGGCACCACCTCGTCGGCCTCGGCCACGTGCGCCGCCTTGGCGTCCGCCTCGGAGTAGACGGCGATGGCCCGGATGCCGAGCGCCCGGCAGGCCCGGATGATGCGGCGAGCGATCTCGCCGCGGTTGGCGATCAGGACCGCCCCGAACACTAGAAATCGGAGGGGGCCTCGACGGCCCCCTCCGAAACCTCCCCCAGGGATCGCTTGCGCCGGCAAAGCCGGCGCTCGACCTGGCGACCTCGGCGCCCCATCGTCGCTCCCACACGCACCAGGAGACCTACGATGCGCTCGTCCACAACCTCGGGGTGACCTCGGCGCCCCATTGCCGCTCCCACACGCACCTTCTAGGGGCCCGGCTCGCGGCGGACGATCTCGGCCTCGGAGACCTGCCAGCCGGCATCGCCGGCGAGCCACCGCGTCTGCAGCACGCGGGTCGCGGCGCCGGTGAGACGCTGCTTGATCTGCCACTGGTATCCGAGCCGCGCGCTGGCCACGACGGTCACGTCGGAGACGGGTCCCCGCAGCAGCTCGTGGTACGCGGCGAGCACCGTCTCCCGCGCCCCCGGCGCGACCCACCGCTCGAGGGCGCCGGGGTCGCCGGCGCGCAGGGCGCGGCCCTGCGCGTCGACCGCTCGGGCGAGGTCGTCGGGCAGCGGGAAGCGCCCCACCGGCTTCTCGAGCTGGACCAGGTCCTGGGCGACCTCCGGCACCTCGTCGGGCGACGGGAGCGGGGCGCGAGCGTGAGCACCGTCGCCGCCGATCCCCTCCGTCCGCGCCAGCTCGTCCAGGAGGCGCGATTCCCACGCCGCCGCGCGCGCGGCCACCTCCGGCCGCGCGGCCAGGTGCCGGAGGATCGCGACGCCCGCCGCCACGTGGCGCCGCTCCTCCTCGATGCACCGCTGGAGGATGCGCCGGGTCGGCGGCTCGTAGACCGGGTTGGCGACGGCCAGGTGCCCCTCGTACGCCGCGAGGAGCGCGGGCTTGAGGACGCGGTACACGCCGGCGAGGCGCTCGGCCGTTCGGTGGAAGTCCCCGGGGCTCTCGAGCCGGTTCGTGAAGCGGGCGAACGCCTCGCCCGGCGGCTCGGACTGCTGGGCGGGCGCGCGCAGCTCGGGCAGGCGCTTGCCCCAGAGGTCGGCGTGCTGGGCGCAGTCCCACACGTGGCGGCCGAGGAGGAGCTTGGCCGACAGCTCCGGGGTGAGGGCGATCCAGCCGCCGAGGATGCGCATCATGCGCTCCTCCACGTAGCGGTAGTGGCGGATGCGTTTGGCGGACGCCTCGACCGAGAAGGCCGCGGCGAGCTTGTGGGAAGTCACCGTACCCGGATCAGTAGACCGGCGAGCGCTGGGTGGCCTTGATGAGGCGGTCGATCTCCTCGTCGGTGAAGCCGGCCAGCCGGCGCACGTCGCGGGCGATCGAGATCGGCACCGTCTCGTGATCGCCGTCCTGGCGGATGCCCCCGAGGTTGAAGCGCTCGTCGATCGTCTCCTGGAACTCGATCGCGCGCTGGCGCCGCTCGGGGTCGCCCTTCGTCAGCTCGTTGAGCCAGCGCGTGCCCATGCGCACGTGCGTGATCTCGTCGGCGAGCACGAAGTCCACGGCGCGCTCGAGGACCGGGTCGCCGATCTTGCGCGCGACGTGGATGATCTGGTTGAAGACGTCGCAGGCGAGCCCTTCCAGGCCACGGTTGACGCCGGCCACCCGAGCGGCGGCGTCCTCCGCGCAGGCGCAGCGCCAGAGGATCGTGGACTCCGGAAACTCCCCGACGTAGCCGCCGAGGTGCTCGAGCAGCCCCAGATAGATCTCGACGTGGCGCGACTCATCCCACACCTGGCGCGCCATGTCCAGCGTGAACTCCCAGGGGGCATCGGGGAAGTCATGGACGGTCCGACCCGCCCCTTCCATCGCCTGGAGCTCGCCCACGAGGATGCCGTGCACGCGCTCGCGAATGGACTCCCGCGAGGCGAGATCGGGGAAGGTGGGCAAACCC
>JACQCN010000375.1 GCA_016201575.1 Candidatus Rokuibacteriota bacterium
CGTTCAGGATTCTCATCGCGTGTCTGCTTTCCCTGAGAACGAAGGACAAAACCACTGGACCTGCCGCCGAGCGGCTCTTCGCGTTGGCCGACAGACCCGAGACCATGCTCCGGCTCACGCCGAGACAGATCGAGCGCGCGATCTACCCGGTCGGGTTCTACCGGACAAAGGCGCGCGTGGTCCTCGGTGTCTGCCGGGACCTACTGGAGCGCTTCGGCGGCCGCGTCCCCGACGACCTCGATCAGCTCTTAACGTTCAAAGGGGTGGGAAGGAAGACGGCGAATCTGGTGGTGACTGTGGGGTTCGGCAAGCCCGGGATCTGCGTGGACACCCACGTCCACCGCATCTCGAACCGGCTCGGCTACGTGAGGACGAAGACGCCTGAGCAGACCGAGATGGCCCTGCGCGCCCGCCTCCCCCGACGCTACTGGATCGGCTACAACGACCTGCTCGTGGCCTTCGGGCAGAACGTGTGCACGCCGATCTCCCCGCGCTGCTCGGGCTGCCCGGTGCGCGCGCGCTGCCGCCGCGTCGGGGTCACCGCCTCGCGATGAGCCGGCGGAGGGTCCGCAGGTTCGCGATGTCGGCCGCGGGCTCGGGCTCCTTCGGCGTCTCGAGCGCCTTGGGCACGCGGCCCCAGCGCGGGTCGTTCAGGAGGAACCGGAAGGGCGCGAGCCCGAGCTGCCCCTGGCCGATGTGCGTGTGCCGGTCGAGGCCGGAGCCGAGCCCGGCCCGCGCGTCGTTGAGGTGGAAGGCGCGGATGGTGCTCACGCCGAGCGCGCGCTCGCACTCCGCCATGACCCGCTCGTACCCCGCGCGGCGCCGGATGTCGTAGCCGGCGGCGAAGAGGTGGCAGGTGTCGAGGCACACGCCGAGGCGCTCCGCCGCTCGCGCCCCCTCGAGCAGGGCCGCCAGCTCCCCGAAGGTCCGCCCCATCGTGTCGCCCGCCCCCGCCGTGTTCTCGAGGACGATCCGCACCCGGTAGCCGGCCGTCCGGCGCGTCAGCTCGTCGAGCGCCGCCGCCACCCGCGCGAGCCCCGCCTCGAGCCCCGCGCCCTTGTGCGAGCCGGGATGGATCACGACGAACGGGAGCCCCAGCGCTTCCGCCCGCTCGAGCTCGTCGTGGAAGGCCGCGATGGCGTGGCGCCACTCGGCGTCGACCGGGGTGCCGAGGTTGACGAGGTAGCTGGCGTGGGCGAACGCCGTGCGGATCCCGGTGGCGCGCCGGGCGGCCTTCCAGAGCCGCACGTCCGCCTCGGTCAGCGGCCGGGCCTTCCACTGCATCTGGTTCTTCAGGAAGATCTGCACGACGGAGCACCCGACCGCCCGCCCGCGCTCGAGCGCGCGGTGGAGGCCGCCCGCGATCGACATGTGGGCGCCGAGCAGATCCCGCGGCGTCACGCGGGAACGACTTGCACCGGACCGAAGCGCTCCGCGATGACGGCGGTGCGGTGCCGCCAGATCCAATCGAGCTGCCGCCCCACGATCAGCGCGTGCGCGAGCCGGCCGAGAGGGCCGACGGGCAGGCGGTAGACGATGCGGTCCTCGACGCGCGTGCCCCCCGCCTCCTCCAGGAACCGGTGCCGGTGCTCCCAGCGCGCGCACGGCCCCCGGAGCTGGACGTCGAGGAACCGGAACGGGGCATCGTACTCGCGGACGAACATGCGGACCCCGAGCGGCAGCCCGAGCCAGCGGATGCGGTAATCGACCACGGCGCCCGCGTTCATCCGGATCGGGACCGGCGTGACCAGGCGGAGGCGCAGCCAGGACGGGGTCAGCGCGGGGAGGTTTTCGGCCGCGGCGAGGAAGGCGAACACCTCGGGCCGGCTTCGCGCGACCCACAGCCGCGACTCGAAACAGTAGTCGGCCATGGGCGCCTATGATCTCACAGGCGGCCGACGTTGCAGCCTAGGGCACTCTCAGCGATTGATCGTTCGCGACCGTGACGGTCGAACCAGTAGGCCGCAAATGGTGCCTCCGGACCTTCAGTCCCCTCGGCCACATCCAGCCGAAGTCGTAGGTCGGTCCTGCTGCCGCTCGCGGTCGGAACCGCAGACCGCCCGGGGTCCACGAGTCAACGCCCGCCGCCCGCCGGGTTCGCCAGCCTCGCCAGGATCCTCGCGCGCGCGTCCGCATCGAAGTCGGCGCCGTAGAACCGCAGGAACAGCCGCTCGCGCACCCTGGCCGGCGACGCGGACGGCTCCGTCTCCAGCACGGACGCGACGGCGAGTGCCCGCGCCGTCGCGAACATCGAACACCCCATCTTCAGCCGTTCGGCGCCCGAGCGCTGCAGAAGCATCGCCCGGTACCTCTGCTCCATCTCGAGAGGCGTGTCGTTCATCCGGCCACCTCTCGATAGAGCGCGTCGAGCCCCAGGCCGGTCACCCACCGGGCCAGGTACTCGCGATCAAGATCGGAGCCGGCGGCGAGCAGGTTGCGCACGTCGGCGAGCTGGACTTCGGAACGGGTGTCTCTGGCCCAGTCGAGCTTGGAGATGATCAAGTCCTCCGGCGCCACGACGAAGATCGCGACGCCGTCGATCGTCACGCGGCGCCTCCGCCGAAACTCCTCGCGCCGGTACTCGCTCTCCTTGCGGACGACGAAATCCACCTTGACCACCAGGGTCGTGTGGATGACGTTGAATGTCCTTCGCTCGGCGACGGCGCTGCGCACCGCGTCCCGGTCGACATAGAAGTCGCCCGCGAAGAGGGCGCAGAGCCGATCGGCGTCGTCGGCCGACAGCTCCACCACGAGGTCGATGTCGCGGGTCATGCGCGGCACCGCGTAATAGTTCGCCGCGATCGACCCGGTCACCATGTACGGGATTCCTACGGACTCGAGCCGCCCGGCGACGATCTTGAGGACCTCCAGCTCCTCGGTCACGTCTGGTCGCCAGCGTCCCACCAACATGTGTCCGGGAAGGTCACGGGACTGTGACCCCTCACCTGCCGGAGGTGGCAGTAGCCGATCAGGTAGAGACCCCCGTTGAAGTATGTCAGGTGGTATGGATCCACCCGGCGGTCGGTCTCCGCGTCGCGGCTCATCGAGTAGTAGCGGACCTGGAGCGAGCGGCGCTCGAGCAGTGCCTGCTGGATCCCCGGCATACGGTCGGCCGCGCCGAGCAGGAGTTTCGCCCCGAGCGCGGGATCAGCGTGACCCCGCCCCGGCTCGCCGCCGCCGCTATCCGAGCTTCTTGACCTCGGCGAGGATCTTGTCGGGATCGGGCAGCTCGCCCTTCCCGTACCGCTCGATGAACCGCACCTTCCCCTGCGTGTCGACGAGGAAGGTCGCGCGCACGTTGGCGTTCCAGTCCGGCCAGTGCACGCCGTAGGCCTTGCTGGCCGTCCGGTGGACGTCGGACAGGAGCGGGTAGCGGCTGATGCCGACCGCCTTCGCCCAGTTCTCGTGGCTGAAGGGGCTGTCCGTGCTGATACCCAGCACCTGGGTATTCACCGCCTCGAAGTCGCGTACGCGCCTGTCGAAGGCGGGCATGCAGGTGCTTCAGCCCGGCGTCCAGTCCAGCGGGTAGAAGAGGACCACGACGCTCTTCCCGCGGAAGTCCCTGAGGCTCACTTCCTTGAGCCCGATGGCCTTCAGCGTGAAGTCGGGCGCCGCGTCCCCGACGTTCAGCGTTGCGTTCTCGGTGGCTGTGCTCACTGAAGCGTTCCTCCTCGAGCGTATCGACCCGGCTTCCGGCTGACTATAGCACGCGGCCACTCCATCTTCGCCGCGGGCTTCCGCTGCGCGGCCCACAGGACGTGGCGCCGGGCCTCGAGCGCGCTGTCGCGAAGCCCCAGGTGGCCCGCCGCCGTCACCACCCCCCCGTCTTCCCACAGCGCCCGGAACCGCTCCGCCGCGTCGGCGTCGCGGAGCGCGTAGTGATCCATGATGACCCGGCAGCCGGTGGCGTCGATGATGCGGCGGAGATTGTCGATGGCGCGGTCGATCACCGCGGGGCCGAGCTGTTTCTCCAGGTAGGTCGGCGGGCCGGAGAGGTAGAGCAGGTGCGGCCGCTCCCGGATCAGGTACGCGGTGGCCACCGCCGAGAGCGGGCCCTGCACGTCCCCCGCGAACACGAAGCGGAAGTCCTCGGCGCGGTCGACCAGCGTGATGGCGACGACGTAGCCGAGCGTGGTGCCCTCGGCCCCGTGAGGGAGCGGCGGCGACACGCGGAAGCTCAGATCCAGGCCGTCGTGCGCGCGGCCGTCGGCGGCCTCGACCCGGGCGGTGGCGCCGATCCCGCGCCAGAGCTCGGACGCCCGGCGCCCCTGCGGGCCCGCGATCATGCGCCGCGGGTCCTTGGCGAGCACCCAGCGGCCGGCATAGGCGGCGGGCTCGTGGAGGAAGTGCTCCTCGTGGTAGTGGCTGATGAAGACGATCCCGGCCCGCGCGGCGTAGGCGGCGATGCGGTCGTTGGCCCGCCGGAGGGCCTCCCACTCCTCGTCGGCCGGCGGCAGGTTGAACCGGGTGGGGGCCAGCGCCGCGCCGGGATCGAGGAGGACGCCGGTCTTTCCGACCTCGACGTACGTGGCCATCGAGCGCACGCCGAGCGACTCGGCGGCGAGGGGGACGACCTTCATGCCGCGGCGAGCACGGAGAAGACGATGAGCTCCTGGCGGTAGTCCTCGAAGCGGTGCTCGGTGCCGGCCGGGACGAGCCAGAAGTCGCCCGGCGCCACCGGATGCCGGTCCTCGCCGATCCGGAGCACGCCCTCCCCGCGCAGGACGAGGTAGAGCTCGTCGCGGTCGTGCGGGGTCTGCGGGTCGTGCTGCCCGGGCCTGAGGTGCAGGAGGCCCGCCGCCCAGCCGACGCCCTCGTGGAAGCGCACGGCGTGCTCCGGGGCGAGCCGCGACTGCTCGAGGAGCCCGGCCAGCGTGAAGAACTGCGGAGCGCGCGCGAGCCGGGCGCTCACAGCACCAGCTCGGCCATCATCCGCAGCGTGCCGGCGTCGCGGGCGGCGACCATCATCGTCGTCACCGGCGAGGCCGTCCACTCCGCCAGCCGCTCCTTGATGCGCTCGCGGGGGCCGCAGAGCGCGATCTCGTCGACGAGCGCGTCGGGGACGGCGGCCTCCGCCTCCGCCTTCCGGCCCGACAGGTACAGCTCCTGGATCGTCGTCGCCGCCGCCTCGTACCCGTAGCGGCGCGCCAGGTCGTTGTAGAAGTTCCGCCCGCGCGCGCCCATGCCCCCGACGTAGAGGGCGAGGGTCGCCTTCACCGGGGCCCGGCAGGCGGCGACGTCCGGCCCGGTGACGACGGCGACCATCGGCATGATGTCGAACCCCGCCGGTTTCCCGCCGCGCGCGGTGAAGCCCGCGTCGAGCCACTCGCGGAAGA
>JACQCN010000376.1 GCA_016201575.1 Candidatus Rokuibacteriota bacterium
CAGGCCTGGCGCTTGTAGCACCAGCTCTCGGGGTCGAGGCGCTGCGCCTCCTTGAAGTACGGCACCGCGTCCTCGGCGTGGCCCTGCGCGTGCAGGTGCTCGCCCAGGCGAAAGTGGGCGGCGGCGAGCGCGCGGGCGGGCGTGGGCAGCCGGAGCCGCTGCCGCACCTCGGCGGGCGGGAGCGCGAACGCGCTGCGCTCCCCGTTCCGCACCCAGTCGCGGAGGCCGGCCAGGTAGGCCACCATGTCGCTCTTCGTGTAGTCCTTCCAGCGGTTGTCCACGAACGCCACCTCGCCCCAGCGCACGATCCGTCCTCGCTCGTCGATCCAGACGCTCGTGGGCACGTTGACCATGTTGTAGAGCGTGGCGACCCGATGGGTCGGGTCGATGAGCGAGGGGTGCTCGGGCCGGGCCGCCCGGATCCACTCGGCCGCGGTCTCGGCGCCCTTGCTGTCGAGCGCCACCGTGATCACGACGAAGTTGCTGTCCTTCAGCTCCGCGTAGAGGGCCTGCCAGCCCGGCAGGTCGAACCGGCACCCTCACCAGGAGGCCCAGGTAACGAGGAAGACCTTGTGGCCACGCTGGTCGGAGAGCGAGTGCAGGCGCCCGTCGAGATCGGGCAGCGAGAAGTCGGGCGCCTCGAGCGACAGCATGCGGTCGCGGAGATCGTCGGCCGCGTCGCCGATCAGCCACACGCCGTGCTTCGCGTCGTGGAGCACCGGCTGGCCGAGATGCCGGGCGAGCCCGGCGAGATCGACCGCGTCGCCCTCGACGACACCCTCCGGCAGCGGCACGCAGCGCGCGCCCTGGCAGGCGCCCTCTGGCGTCACCTCCCAGCCGCTGACCCGGTGCGCCTCGGCGGCCGGGAGCCAGAGCCCGTCCGGGGCGCCGACCGCCGAGACGGTGACCGGCGTGTCGTCGACGATGAGCGTGCGCTCGATCGCGCTCATCGGACGCCGACGCCGTAGAGGAGCGCGCCGCGCTCGTCGAGACGGCAGCGGATCCGCGAGGTCATGCCCCGCTCATCCGAGCGGGGCGCAGCGGGCGAGGGCGGCGGGATCGCGGGTGGCGAGCCGCCCGTCGCGCAGCGTGAGGTCCGGATCGCCCAGCGCCCACTGCAGCAGGCGCGCGCGCAGCGCGTGGGCCACGTCGGGGCGCGCGTCGACGAGGTTCCGGTCGAGGTCGGGATCGGCCGCGAGGTCGTAGAGCTCCAGGCGGGCGCCGTCGATCGTCGGGCGGTAGTTGAGCTGGTACCGGGCGGTCCGGAGGAAGCGATGCCGCGCGAGGTCGGCGCGGGGCAGGCAGTCGGCACGGAGGAAATAGCGCGGGATCAGCGCGCCCCGCGCGTCGAGCCGGAACGACACGACCTGCGTCATCGGGAGATAGGCGAGGTACGGCGGGCCGGCGGGGACCCAGTGGAAGCCGGTCTCCCCGAACACGTCCACTTCCCGGTCCGACTCGGCGCCCGTGATCAGCGGAACCAGGCTCCGGCCTTCGAGCCCCGGGGGCGCCGGCAGGCCGACCAGCTCCAGGATCGTCGGCATCAGGTCGAGGTGCCGCGCCGGCGCCGGCACGACGGCCCGCGCCACGGGCACCGGCGGGTTGATGATCACGAGGGGCACGTGGAACTGCTCCGGGTCGAGCCAGGCCCCGTTCCGGCCGTAGCGGAAGCTCTTCCGGTCGCCCGGCAGGCGCTCCCCGTGGTCGCCGACGATGATCAGCGTGGTGTGGCCGTCGAGACCGAAGCGGCGGAGCGTGTTGGCGACGAAGCCGATGTTGTCGTCGAGCTCCCGCACGCAGCCGGCATAGAGGCCGCGGATCTGCCGGGCCTCGCGCTCGCGGCCGGCCGTCGGCTCGAGCTTGGGGTTCGCCATCGCCTGGTACTTGCTCGGGCCCTCGTACGCCGGGTCGGTGAACCGCCGGTAGTAGGGGTACGGACAGCGGTAGTTGAAGTGGGGGTCGGCGAAGAAGAGCGTGAGGAAGAAGCGCCGGGTGCCGGCCAGCTCCGCCAGGTGCGACTCGATCCGCGCCCGGTAGTAGTCGTCGCTCCCGCCCGGGGCGTAGCCGCCGCCCGCGCGGTAGAATGTCGAGAACGCCCGGTGCCCGAGCCGGTTGTCGGTCAGCGCGTAGAAGAGGAAGTGCTGGCTGTAGATCTGGCGGACGTAGTTGACCATGCCGAAGTCCGCCACGTCGTAGCGGTCGAAGCCGGGCAGCACCCGCGGGTTGAAGTAGGTGGTGTCGCCGTCCCAGTCGGCCACGACGCGCGTGGCGAAGCCGTGG
>JACQCN010000377.1 GCA_016201575.1 Candidatus Rokuibacteriota bacterium
CGGCTACAATGGTCGTGCCCTGCGCAAGGGCGACGAGCTGGGATGGACCGCCGCGTCGGGGGCCCGGCCCGGCCGGGCGGTCAGGCCGGCCGCGATTCCCCGCTACCCCGGCGAGGTCGTGATCCGCGTGATTCGCGGGCCGCAGGCCGACCGGTTCACGGCCGCGGGCATCGCGACGTTCCTGGAGGGCCTGTACGAGATGTCGGCGCAGTCGGACCGGATGGGCGCCCGCCTCCGCGGGCCCCGCATTGCCCACACCCGCGGCCACGACATCATCTCCGACGGCGTCCCGCTCGGCGGCGTCCAGGTGGTGGGCGACGGACAGCCGATCGTGCTCCTCGTGGACCGGCAATCGACCGGCGGCTACACGAAGATCGCCACGGTGTGCTCGTTCGACGTGGGGCGGATCGCCCAGGTGCGCCCGAGCCAGCGGGTGCGGTTCGAGGAGATCACGGTGGACGCCGCCCACGCCCTCTTGCGCCAGGAGCGCACCGCCCTGGATGAGGCAATTGCGGATCGTTGATCGGGACTGAGGGAGCGCGAGAGGAACGAGGACAGGCGAAGTTCCGGCGGGGTGCGGGCATGACGTTCGAGCTGAGTGGTGTCGGCGAGCGAGGCGAGCCCGCTGCGTGGCAGTGCGAGCCGCAGCCGGAGCTGAGAGGTTGTGAAAATATCCCCGGAACGGCGGAAGCTCATCCGAAAAGCCCGGCAAAAGCGGGGGGTCCGCAACGTGAACTCCCGATTGATTCACAAACTCCGAGGCGAGCCGAAGAATTCGAAAATGGCGAAGCCCGAGGCCCGAGTTGATCACAGCCCGGGTGCCCGCACCCAGATGAAAGGCAGGCCATGAAGGACCATGTCGCGGAGTACACGGCGAAGACGGCGCGCTCGCGCGCGCTCCACGAGGAAGCGCTGCGGGTCATGCCGGGCGGCAACAGCCGCACCACCACCTTCTTCGACCCGTACCCGTTCTACCTGGTGCGCGGCGAGGGCGCCCGCATGTGGGACGCGGACGGGATCGAGCGGCTCGACTTCAACGGCAACTACACGAGCCTGATCCTCGGCCACGCGCCGGCGGCGGTCGTGAAGGCGGTGCAGGAGGTGGCGGCGTCCGGCATGTCGTTCCCCGGCCCCACCGAGCACGAGATCCGGCTCGCGGAAGTGCTGACCCGGCGGATCCCGTCGCTCGAGACCCTGCGCTTCACCAACTCCGGCACCGAGGCCACCATGAACGCCGTCCGGGTGGCGCGCGCGTTCACCGGGCGCGCGAAGATCGCCAAGTTCGAGGGCGCGTATCACGGCACTCACGACTGGGTGCTGGTGAGCGTCGCGCCGGACCTGGCGGCGGCCGGGAACCGGCGCCGCCCGAAGCCCGTTCCTTCGTCGAGCGGCATCCCGAAGGAGATCGTCAAGAACGTGGTCGTCCTGCCGTGGAACGACGCGGACGCCTGCGAGAAGATCCTCGCGAAGGAGGGCCCGAGCCTGGCCGCGCTGCTGGTCGATCCGCTCCTCGGCATCGGCGGCGTCATCCCGCCCGCCGGCGGCTTCCTCGAGCGGCTGCGCGCCGCCACCGCGCAGCAGGGCATCGTGCTGATCTTCGACGAGGTGATCTCCTTCCGGGTGGCCCCCGGCGGCGCCCAGGAGCGCTTCGGCGTGCGCCCCGACCTGACGACGCTCGGCAAGATCATCGGCGGCGGGCTGCCGGTGGGCGCGTTCGGCGGGCGGGCCGACGTCATGGGCGCCTACGACCCGCGCAAGGGGGGCGCCCGCATCAGCCACGGCGGCACCTTCAACGCGAACCCGCTCACGATGGCCGCGGGGCTGGCCACGCTGGCCGAGCTGACGCCCGCGGCCTACGCGCGGCTCGACGCCCTCGGGGATCGGCTGCGCGCGGGGGTGACCGCGCTGCTCCGGAAGAAGAAGTTGGCGGCGCAGGTGAGCGGGCTCGGCTCCCTCTTCTGCCTGCACTGGACGAGGAAGCGGCTCACCGACTACCGCGCGAGCCGCCCGGCGGACCCGGCGATGCCGCTCCGGGTGTTCATGGGGCTCCTGAACGAAGGGATCGTGTTGAGCCAGCGCGGGATGGGCGCCTGCTCGCTCGCGATGACGGACGCCGACGTCGACCGCTTCGTCGACGCGCTGGGGAGAATCGTGTGATGGCCACGCGCGAGATCGACCTGAACTGCGACATGGGCGAGAGCTACGGGCGCTGGACGCTCGGCGCCGACGCGGAGATCATGCCGTTCATCAGCTCGGCGAACATCGCCTGCGGCTTCCACGGAGGCGACCCGCACGTGATGCGGAAGACGGTGGAGCTGGCCCTCCGGCACGGCGTGGCCATCGGCTCGCACCCGGGCCTGCCGGACCTGATGGGCTTCGGCCGGCGCCGCATGGACGTGACCCCCGAGGAGGTGCGCGACTACATCGTCTACCAGACGGGCGCGCTGCGCGAGGTGGTCGCGCTGGCCGGCGCGGCGCTCCAGCACGTCAAGCCCCACGGTATCCTCTACAACATGATGGAGGCCGACGAGGAGCTGGCCGAGGCGGCGGGGGCCGCAGCCATGGGCATGACGCTGATCCTGATGACGGCGGCCTCGGGCCGGTTCGACGCGCGCTGCCGGAAGATGGGCGCCCGCGTGGCCAGCGAGGGCTTCGCCGACCGCGCCTACCAGGTCGACGGCCGCCTGGTCTCGCGCAAGGTCGCGGGCTCGCTGATCACCGATCCGCAGAAGGCGGCGGCGCAGGCGGTGCGCATGGCCACCGAGGGCAAGGTGCGCACGCTCGACGGCGCCGACATCGACATCTCGGTGCAGACGATCTGCTGTCACGGAGACACGCCCGGCGCCCAGCAGATCGTGCGCGCGGTGCGCGCGGGCCTGGAGAAGGCAGGGTGCCGGGTCAAGCCGCTCCGCGAGTGGATGTAGCTCGGAAGGGGGTTTCGCCCCCCTTCCGAACCTCCCCCCGGGATAGCTCGGAGGGGGGCTCCGCCCCCCTTTCCGGACCTCCCCCGGGGATGGCGCCGGCGAAGCCGGCGCTCGAACAGTCAGGTCACATTCGCGAGAGGAGGGTGGTCCGGGTGAAGCGGAGTCGAGCAAACGGCTGTTGGATCGGGCGCGCGCTGGCGGGGCTCGGCCTCGCCGCGGCCGCGGCCGGCTGCGCGGGCACGTCGCTGCCGGGGGCGCAGCCGCTCCAGGGCCAGAGCCCGCCGGAGCTGGCGTGGGACTCGCGGAACTGCGCGTGGAGGGCGCAGGACGTCTCGGGGTACGACCGCGAGCTGTCGCAACCGGAGAACGACATCGTGGAGTTCTTCACGCACGGGCGGCTGGCCCGCTCCGAGCGCGGGGACGCCGGCGCGGTCACCTGGCCGACCGCCGACCTCGCCACGATCGCCGCGAGTCCGGGGGGGACGGTGCCGAGCGAGCGGCTCGGCCGCGGCGGCCGGAAGCGGTTCGACCAGGCCTACGAGCAGTGCATGACGCAGCGGGGTTACCGGGTCTCGGGCCCCGCGGAGGAGGAGAAGGCACGATGAAGCGAGGATTCCTGACGACGACTCCGGTGAAAGGCGCGGCCCTCGGTCTGGCGCTGCTGGTCACCGGCTGCGCCACCACGCAGCACGCGCCTCCTGCCCAGTCGGCGGTCGCGGTCTAC
>JACQCN010000378.1 GCA_016201575.1 Candidatus Rokuibacteriota bacterium
CTCGATATCGCTAACGGCGATGGGCCCAAAAAGGCCGGCGATTCGAGCGATTGCGACCGTCAGCCGTTAGTCGTTGGCGGCGGCGTGGAAATCGAGGCTAGAGCACTCTATCAGTTCGTACGCGCACATCTTTTCCTTGGACTTGGCGAATGGCCCGTTTGCGAGTACCACGTTGCCTTCGCGCACTCGCACGGTTGTGGCGTCGCCGGGCGGTCGCAGTGGGTTTCCGTACACTCGGATTCCCCGGCCTTCCATCTTCTTGATCCAGGCTCCGATCTCCTTTATTAAACTCTCAGTTGGAGTAAAGAAGCGATCGTGGCAGATGATTAGCAGGTACTGCATGTGGTTTCTCCTTGATCGCATAACTACTATTGGACTGCAACGCCGTCATCTGCCACGGGATGCCGGCATCCAAGAGTGGATGCGAGCATCTCTACCTGGATGGCGCCCGGGCATCTGTAGGGAGATTCTCTCCGCTCGACCCCGGGCATCCACTATGGGATGCCGGTTCGTCCACGATGCGGCTGTTCAGGCCGAGCGCGACCACGCGATCGTAGCCCAACTGCCAGACCCTTCGCTCTGGGTTCCACGTCCCACCGGCCTGCTTCACCCGGTCGCGGACTGCCACCTCGGCAAAGGCGACGCGTAACCCGACGATCTGGTCGGGGGCGAAGCGAGGCCGTGGCGGTTCCCAATCGCGTTCGGCGACGAGCAGATCCACGGTCTTGAACCGCTTCTTCCGCTGCGCATCGTAGCGATAGCGCACGCCGATGAGGCGGTCACCGTACTGCGAGGAGCTGCTTCGTGCCCTTCTGGCCCGGCCCGTACCCGCGGGGTGGAAGACTCGCGCGAGCGGCGGGGCGGCGTGGCGCGGGCGGAGGGTTCGGCGGACGCGATCGATGAGGCGCGGTAAGGGGGGCCGGCAGGGCTCGGCTCGTGGAGCGCGGGCACGGATCTGCACCGGCGGCTCTCCGACGGCACCGCGTACGAGAGCGGAAGCTCCCTGAGAACGCTGGTCATGCCACGGGTCGCCCTCTGTCAGCGAACAGGGTAGACGACGAGCCCGGGTCACGCAATGTCCGAATCCGACATGTCCGAATCCGATACGTCGGGCGGGCCGCCGAACTTAACTGGCCAGAATGCTGGGCGGCGAGAAAGCGACGACTGAGGCGTACGCGGTTGTACGCCGCCGGGAGGAGCGACCGAGCCAACGACCGAAGTTCGAGCCGAGCGGCGTCGGCGGCCGTGCGAGCCGCAGCCACACGGCGAGGCGAGCCGACGAATTCGAGAAGGCGCGAAGCGCGGCGAGCGCGCGGCGAGGCAAGACCCGAGTTGGTCGGCCGCTCTTCATCGCCCTACAGGGCGCGGAGCTGCTCGCGGAGGCGGAGCTTCCGCTCCTTGTCCACGAACGACACGAACAGGTCCTCCACCGAGGGCTCGACCTCGTGGAGCCAGTGCACGGTGAGGCCCCGCTCGGCCAGGAAGGCGCGGACCTCCTCGAGGCCGGGGCCGTCGGCCATGATGAGGCGCAGGCGCGTCCCGATCCGCACGACCTCCTCGACGGCGGGCCAGTCCGAGAGCAGGTCGCCCGCCCGGCGCAGGTCCTCGACGTCGACCTCGATCACCGTCCGCCGGAAGGCCTCCGTCTTGATGTGGGCCGGGCTTCCCTGGGCGATGAGCCGGCCCTGGTAGATGAAGCCGAGCGTGTCGCAGAGCTCCGCCTCGTCCATGTAGTGGGTCGTGACCAGGATGGTCGTGCCCTGGTCGGCGAGCCGGCGCACCAGCGCCCAGAAGGTCCGGCGGGAGACGGGATCGATGCCGGCCGTGGGCTCGTCGAGGAAGATCAGCCGCGGCCCGTGCACGAGCGCGCTGGCCAGGGCCAGCCGTTGCCGGTATCCGCCGGAGAGCTGCCCCGCGAGCTGGCGCTCGCGCCCGACGAGGTCGGCCAGGCGGATCATCTGGCCGATCCGCCCGTCCCGCTCGGTCTTTGGGACCATGTAGACGCGGGCGTAGAACGTCAGGTTC
This sequence comes from Candidatus Rokuibacteriota bacterium, assembly GCA_016201575.1. Classification (GTDB taxonomy): domain Bacteria; phylum Methylomirabilota; class Methylomirabilia; order Rokubacteriales; family CSP1-6; genus AR9. The sequence goes on from JACQCN010000378.1 coordinate 2,026, forward strand.
TCCTCGACGGTGAGGTCGTCGTAGAGCGAGAAGCGCTGGGACATGTACCCGATGGCCGACTTCACCCGCTCGGGCTCGGCGATGAGGTCGATCCCGAGGACGCGGCCCTCGCCCTCGCTCGGCTCGAGGATGCCGCAGAGCATCCGGAGAGTGGTCGACTTGCCGGCGCCGTTCGGGCCGAGGAACCCGAACAGCTCGCCCGTCCGGACGGTGAGATCGAGGTGGTCGACGGCGACGATCTTGCCGAACCGCCGGGTGAGCCCGCGCGTGACGACCGCCTCGGAGGCGCCGGCGGCCACGGTCAGGCCCCGGGCGCCGCGCTCAGGGCGGCGTCGGCCGGCATCCCGGGCTTCAGGAGACCCTGGGTGTTCGGCAGCGCGATCCTGACGCGGAAGACCAGGTTCGTGCGCTCCTTCTTCGTCTGGACGTTCTTCGGCGTGAACTCCGCCTCGGAGGCGATCTCGCGGATCTTCCCCGGGAAGGCGCGTCCGGGGAAGGCGTCGACGGTGACCTGGGCCGGGTCCCCCACCCGGATCCGGCCGACCTCGGTCTCGGACACGTAGGCCCGCAGCCACATGTCCGCGGGATCGACGAGGGTCACGATGGGCACGCCCGGGTTCGCGATCTCCCCGCCCTCGAGGTTCTTCCGCAGCACGATCCCGGTGAGCGGGGACACGATGGTCCCCTCGCGCACGCGGCTCTCGGCGAGGGCCACCGCCGCCTTCGCCTCCGCCACCTGCCCGCGCGCGGCCTGGACCGCGTCCGGCCGCGGGCCCGCCAGCAGCAGGGCGAGCCGCTCCTCGGCCGCGCGCAGCTCCGCGCGCGCCTGCGCGATCTCCTGCTCGCGGAAGCCGGCCTCGACCATGCTGAGCTTCTCCCGGGCGGCGCGCTCGTTGGCGACCGCCACTTCCCACGCCTGCTTGGTCCGGTCCACCTCCTGCGCGGCGATCAGCTCCTTGGCGTAGAGCTCCTGGGCGCGACGGTAGTCGCGCTCGGTCAACTCGCGGGTGGCCGTCGCGCCGCGCAGCGCCTCGCGCGCCTGCTGGATCTCCTGCGCCCGCGAGCCGGCGAGGAGATCCTTGAGGCGGGCCTGGGCCCGCGCGACCTGCGCGCGCGCCTCGTTGACCTCCCAGACGCGGGCGCCCGCCTGCAGGTCCCTGAGCTGGGCCTCCGCCGCCCGCAGCGCCGCCTCCGCCCGGCGGGCGTCGGCCTCGAGCTCGGTGACGTCGAGGCGCGCGAGGACCTGCCCCTTGGTCACCCCCTGCCCGGCGTCGACGAGGAGGGCGGTGATCCGGCCGGTGATCTTCGCGCTCACGTCGACCTGGAGGGCCTCGATGGTGCCGGTGACCTGGATCTCGCCGTCAGGACCGCCCAGGAACCGGCGCGACGCCCAGGCCCCGGCCAGGCCGACGGCGACGACCAGGACCGCGAGAGCGGCGAGCCTCACCCAGAAAGCCGCCCTGGCTCCCGCGGCGCGCACGCGCTCAGGACTTCGGGATGAGGGTCCCGACGTTCTTTCCGGTGTCGGGGAAGTAGGTATTGGCGACCTTCCTGAGCTGCTCGGCCGTGACCGCCCGGATCTTCGGCACGAACTCGTCCTTGAGGCGCCAGCCGCCGATCAGCTCGAAGCGCGCCAGGAGCGAGGCCCGGCTGTGGACCGAGTCCTCCCGGAACACGGCGCCGGCCTCGAGCTGGTTCTTGGCGCGCGTCAGCTCCTCCTCCGACACCGGCTCCTGCTTCAGACTCTGGAGCTCGCCGAGCAGCGCCTTCTCGAGGGCCTCCGGCGTCTGGCCCGGCATCGGCGTGGCCCAGAACCAGAAGAGGTTGGGGTCCAGGGAGAAGAAGGAGTAGTCGCCGCCGGCGCCGAGGGCCAGCTGCTGGTCGTGGATCAGGTGCCGGTAGATCCGCGAGGCGCGCCCGGCGGACAGGACCTGCGAGAGCACATCGAGCGCCGGCGCGTCCTCCGCGCGCGAGTTGGGCACGTGGTAGGCGATGTAGACGATCGGGAGCTGGGCGGCGCGCGTCACCGTCACCCGCCGCTCGCCCGCCTGCGTCGGCTCGACGGCGAGCACCGGCGGCGGGTCGGGCCGCCGGGGGATGGGCCCGAAGGCCTGCGTGATCTTCTCCAGCAGCTCGGAGGCCGTGAAGTCGCCGGCGGCGACGATCAGCGCGTTGTTGGGGACGTAGTGGGTCCGGTAGAAGGCCGTGATCTGCGCGGGCGTGATGCGCTGGAGGTCGACCGTCCACCCGATGACGGGCTGGCGGTAGGGGTGGGCCACGAACGCGATCGCGCTCGTCTCCTCGCCGAGGAAGCCGTCGGGGTCGTCGTCCGTCCGCGTCCGCCGCTCCTCCATCACCACCTGCCGCTCGGACGTGATCTCGTCGGGGTTCAGGAGGAGGTTCGACATGCGGTCGGCCTCGAGAGCGATGACCTGATCGAGCTTGTCCGCGGTGATGTCGACGAAGTACGAGGTGACGTCGTGGCTGGTGAAGGCGTTGTCCCGGCCGCCGTTCTGCTCCACGACGCGGGCGAACTGGCCGCGCCCGTGGGTCGGCGTGCCCTTGAACATCATGTGCTCGAGGAAGTGCGCGATCCCCGTCGCCCCCGGCAGCTCGTTGCGCGAGCCGACCCGGTACCACATCTGAAAGGACACGACGGGGCTGCGGTGATCCTCGAGGAGCAGGACGCGGAGCCCGTTGTCGAGCGTGGCCTCGACGACGGGATCGGCGGCGCGGGCCGGGACGGCGAGGGCGGCGGCGCACACGAGCAAAACGGCCAGGAGTCGTCTCATGTCCTGGATTATACGCGAGGCGTTTCAGGCGGCCGCCCGCCGGCCCGCGCGCCGCGCACCAGGAGCGCGAGCATTCCGCCCGCCAGCGCGACGCCGGCGGCCAGGTAGCATCCCGCGGCGAACGAGCCGGTCGCGTCCTTGAGCCAGCCGGTGAGGACGGGGCCGACGAGGGCGCCCGTGAAGGCCAGGGTGTTGAAGACGCCGAAGGCGGTGCCGCGGACGTCGGGCGGGAAGAGGGCGCCGAGCACCGCGAACGACGGCCCCCAGATGCCCCACGAGCAGAACACCATGGCCAGCATGTACAGGGTGAAGGCGAGCGGCGATCCCTTGGTGTGGACGACCCGGGCCATTCCCGCCGTGGCCACCGCGCTCAGCACGAGGGCGAGGGCGATCACGAGCGGCCGGCCGACGCCGCGGCGCTCCGCGCAGTCGGCGAGCCAGCCCCAGCAGAGCAGGCCCACCGGCGCCGCCAGCCCCTGGACACTCGCGTAGCGGGCGGCGCGGCCCAGCTCGGCGACGCCGAGCTCGCCGAACATCAGCGGCGCCCACGTGGC
>JACQCN010000399.1 GCA_016201575.1 Candidatus Rokuibacteriota bacterium
GGCCGGAAGGGGAGCCGCACCGTGAACGTCGCGCCGGCCCCCGGCCCCGGGCTCTCCGCCTGCACCCTGCCGCCGCGCAGCTCGATCAGGTGGCGCACGATGGCCAGGCCGAGCCCGAGGCCTCCATGGGTCCGCGTCGTCAACCCGCTGCCCTGGCGGAAGCGATCGAACACGTAGGGCAGGAAATCAGGAGCGATGCCTCGGCCCGTGTCGTGGACCCGGATTCGCACCTCCGACTCGTCGCCCTCGAGCCGGACGTCCACCCGCCCGCCGGACGGGGTGAAGCGGTCTCCACCGGCGTGTATCCCTGCCGCGCCCGCGACCGGGACAGGTCGGCGACCGGCCCGCCGGCGATCGTATCGCGGCGCCGGCTGCGCGGATCGGGCCGCCCGATCGGCCGCCGCGCGTCGGCGCGGATGTCGCGGCCTCGTAGACTCGGAGGGGGGCTCGGTCTCCCTTCTCGTGCACGACCTCGCGTGGGCCACGGCGTCTCCGCGGCATGATACGCTCCGTCCTCGATGGTGCTTCCGTCGCCCCGCGCCCTCGCACGCTCCGCGCGCCTGACGCGGCCCCCACTCGTCATCATCGCCGTCGTCGCGGGGCTCCTCGCCGCGAGCGCGGTCCAGGCCGGCCTGGGCCTCTGGCGGCCCTCCACGTTCGTCGCGCCGGTGATCGCCGGGCTCCTCTGGGCGGGTCACCGCCGCGCCCGCTTCGCCGGTTACATCTTCTTCACCGTGCTGGCCGCCGGGGCGCCATCGGGTGGCACTGGGAGCCGATCACGCTGTCCGCCGTCGCGCTCGCCTTCATGCAGACGCCGGCCGCCCGCCGGCACTGCCTCCCGATCCCGCGGAAGGCGCGTGATAGAATAGCGGCGCCATGAAATTCCTGTGCCTCGACTGCGACGAGCCGATGAAGCTGCTCAAGACCGAGGGCCCGGAGGAAGGCTCGCTCGCCGTCACGTTCCGCTGCCCGGAATGCGGCTTCCGCGTGGCGATGCTCACCAACCAGTTCGAGACGCAGATGATCAAGAGCCTCGGCGTCAAGGTCGGCGGCCGCGCCGAGCCCGAGCGGCCCTTCGGGCACCTCCTCGCCTCGATGGCCGAGCCGCCCCCGATGGACGCGACGGAGGGCGGGGCGCCGCCCGCGGCGAGCGGGCCGGGCTGCCCGTTCGCCGCGATGGTCTCGGGCGCGGAGACGGCAGCTTCCGACGGCGTCCGGTGGGGCCCGGACGCCGAGGCGCGCGTCGAGCGCATCCCCGCGTTCATCCGCCCGATGGCGCGCAAGGCCATCGAGCGCTACGCCGAGGGCAAGGGCTACGCGACGATCACGGAAGCGGTGATGGACGAGGCCCGCGGCGCGCTCGGAATGTAGTTCGAGCTGAGCGGCGCCGGCGAGGCGGTGGCGAGCCCGCCGCGAGGCGAGGCCCGAGTACGTCGTTCGAGCTGAGCGGCGCCGGCGAGGCGGTGGCGAGCCCGCCGCGAGGCGAGGCCCGAGTACGTCGTTCGAGCTGAGCGGCGCCGGCGAGGCGGTGGCGAGCCCGCCGCGAGGTGAGGCCCGAGTACGTCGTTCGAGCTGAGCGGCGCCGGCGAGGCGGTGGCGAGCCCGCCGCGAGCTGAGGCCCGAGTCAATCAGGCCGCGCGCCAGGGCGGGCGGTGGGAGCTCAGCAGCAACCGGCGAAACTCCGCGACGCGCTCCCGGTCCAGGTCCGGCTGCGCCGCCAGCAGATCGGCGAGCCCCTGCGGGTCCTCGCAGGCCCGCCGGCTCACGCGCTCCACGTGCGAGAAGAACTTCCGGACCTTGCTCTCGAACGTGCGCTCGCTGAAGTCCCGCGCGATCGCGATGAAGGCCCCCACCAGCACGTTGTCGATCCGGAGATAGCCCTGCACCCGGACGTCGGCCTGCGGCGTGCCGGTCGCGGGCTGCGTGTGGTCGGTGTCGAGCACGAGGACCGCCCGCCCGCGCAGCGTCGGCAACCACTTCGTGTCGTAGCGCCCCTCGAGGTAGAAGATACGCTGGCCGGCATCGGCGTAGAGCGGCCGCATGGTGCCGGTCACCCCGCGGCCGTCGTCGGCGTCGTAGTGGTCGCCGGCGCGGCGAATGCGGTACTTGCCCTCGCGGAGGACGCGGGCGACGCCGGCGGCGAAGTCCGGGTGGTCGAGCAGGTACTCCCAGATCTCCTCGCGGCTCGGGTAGGTGATGTGGCTGACGTCGCGGGCGATCTGGGCCTTGTGCAGGACCGGCTCCACGAGCCGGAGGCTCTCGGCCGACAGCCGGTTCCACTCGATCGCCCGGCCGGTCGCGGCGTGCAGCATTCCCGCGACCGCCAGCGAAGCCACCACGCCGAGCACGAGCCCCTGCCGGCGCCTCATCGTCTTGCCAGGATAGCACGGCTCTGCTACCATGCGGCTCCCATGACCAAGGCCGACCTCGTCGCCCGGATGGCGCACGCGTCGGGATGGCCCAAGACCGTCACGGAGCGCGCGCTGCGGGCGATGCTGGTGAGCATCCGCGCCTCGCTCAAGCGCGGCGAGCCGGTGACGCTGGTGGGGTTCGGCACCTTCTCCGTGGGTCGTCTCAAGCCGAGGGCGGCGCGCAATCCCCGCACGGGCCGGCCGGTGGCGATCGGTGGGCGCGTTCCGCGGTTCAGGCCCTCGAAGGAGTTGAAGCAGGCGGTTCGCTGACTGGTACAATGCGTCTAGTGCTCCGGGCCGGCCTGCTCACCGTCGCGCTGTTCGCCCTCGTCGCTCTCGCTTCCGCCCCCGCCTTCGCGCAGAACGGACGCTCGCTGTCGCTCAGCGCGGAGTCGGTGCTGCTGATCGACCCCGAGGGCCGGGTCCTGTACGCCAAGAATCCCGACGAGTCCCACGCCCCCGCGAGCCTCACCAAGGTGATGACGCTCTACCTCGCGCTCGAGGACATCGAGCTGGGACGGGCGCAGTGGGACGAGCCGGTCACGGTCAGCCGGCGGGCGACCCTGACGCCGCGGTACCGCATGGGCCTCCGCACGGGCGAGCAGGTCACGCTGCGCGTGCTGCTGGAGGGCGTGGGCATCGCTTCCGCCAACGACGCGGCGACGGCGGTGGCGGAGCATCTGAGCCAGGGGGACGAGGAGGCGTTCGTGGCGCAGATGAACGTGAAGGCGCAGGAGCTGGGGCTGACCCAGACCCGCTTCGTGAATCCCCACGGCCTCCCGGACCCAATGCAGCGGAGCACGGCGATCGACATGGCCACCTTGGTCGCGCGGCTCCTGCGCGACTATCCCGCCTCGCGCACGATCCTCGGGGGCCAGACGTTTGTCTACCGCGGCCGCGTCTACGCGCGCCGGATCCCGCTGTTCAACGATCCGGGCGGGGTGCAGGCGCTCAAGACGGGCTACACCCACGAGGCGGGCTACAACCTGGCCGTGGCGGCCTGGCGCGGGGGCCAGCAGTTCGTGATGGTGGTTCTCGGCGCCCAGACCCGCGGCCTCTCGTTCCTCGACGCCAAGAAGGTCCTGCACTACGGCTTCGTGGAGACCGGGCTCGCGCCCGACGAGCCCGAGCCGCAGCCGCCCGTCCCCGTGCGGAAGCCCATCCGCGTCCGCTCGGTCCGCGGGCGCCGCGGCTGACCGCGACGGAGGCTCCCATGGCCGACATCCGGGGCTTCGTTTTCGACGCCTACGGCACCCTGTTCGACATCCACTCCGTCGTCGAGGCCGGGCGCGCCGTGACGGACGACCCGATGGCGCTGTCGCTGCTCTGGCGGCAGAAGCAGCTCGAGTACACGTGGCTCCGGGCCCTCATGGGCCGGTACGAGGACTTCTGGCGCGTGACCGAGGCCGCCCTCCGGTTCGCGCTGCGCAAGCTGGACCTGCGCGCCACCGAGGCGCAGGTCCGCGGGCTGATGAACGCCTACCTCTCGCTGGCCTGCTTTCCCGAGGTGAAGGGCGCGCTCCAGCGCCTGCAGGGCCGGCCCGTCGCGATCCTCTCCAACGGCGCCCCCGCGATGCTCCAGGCGGCGGTGGCGTCGAGCGGGCTCTCGGGGCTGATCCAGCACGTCATCTCGGTCGACGCCGTGAAGACCTACAAACCGTCGCCCGCGGTCTACGCCCTCGCCCCCGACGCGCTCGGCGTCCCGGCCGCGAGCCTGCTGTTCGTGTCCTCGAACGCCTGGGACGTGGCCGGCGCCAAGGCCTTCGGCTACCAGGTCTGCTGGTGCAACCGCGCGAAGGCTCCCGCGGAGGAGCTGGGCGTCAGCGCCGACGCCGTGGTCGCGCGCCTCGACCAGATCCCCACGTAGCCCCCGCCCGTAGGCCGCTCAGCCCGGCTCAGATGCGTGGCCGTGCGAGGTGGGCGGCGCCGCCACGAGACGAGCTTCTGATGGATGCGCCGGCACCTCGCAGGGAGGAGCGACCACGCCAACGATGCAGCTGAGCCGTTTCCAGCGGCCTACGCGAGGAACTCGTTGGGGGCGTCGAAGATGCCCAGGACCACGCAGCCGTCGGGGCTCCAGGCGTCGTGCACGGAGCCGGGGCGGCGGTGGACGAAGTTCCCGGCGGTGCAGGCGCCGTCTGCGTCGACGAGCGTCCCCTCGAGCACGTAGCTCTGCTCGATCCCGACGTGGCGGTGCCGGGGCAGGCGCGCCCCGGGCGCCATCCGGGTCAGCGAGGTGAGCTTGCCGGAGGCGTCGCGGTAGAGCACCTTGATGTCGACCCCGGGGTACTTCGTGGGCTCCCAGTCGATCTTGGACACGTCCAGGTAGGTCGAGCGCTCGGTCTCCTTGATGATCATTTCCGGGCTCCTTCCTGCGTCCACTGCGTGAGCACTTCCCGGTAGAGCTCCTCCGTGTAGCCGCGGACGATGAGGTCGCCCAGCACGAGCACGGGCACCCGGAGGAAGCCGTCCTCGTGCACGAGGTGCCGCTCGGCGTCCCCGCGCGAGAGCGGCGGATGCCCGGCGCCGAAGCGCAGCGTGGCGGCGCCGGCCTTCACGAGGAACCGCGCCCCCCGCGCCGCCAGCTCGAGGGCGGCGGCGCGCGGCACCGGCGTCCGGTCGACGGAGACGGTGTCGAAGGCGAGGCCGCCCCGCGAGAGAGCCTCCCTCGCGTCGACGCAGGCGGGTCAGGTGTCGCGGCTGTAGAGGACGGGGCGCATGGCGGAGCCAGTATACAAAAAACAAGGCGGCCCGCGTGGCAGCGAGCCGCCGTGGTGTGCCCGGAGACGGCCGACTACTTCCCGGCGAGCTTCTTCCGCTTCACGTAGGCCCAGAGCTTCTTCGTCATCTCGGACGGGCCGATCGGCTTGTCGCCGAACACGGCGGTCAACGTGTCGTTGCAGCCCTTGAAGTTGATCGAGTAGCCGCCGAACGCCAGCCTCTTGCCCTTCGCCATTCGTTCCCTCCGTCTGAGGTGAGTGACTCCCAACCCGCGGGTATTATCACTCGGCCCCGAGGGGAGAGAAACAAAAAATACAATCCGTGGGGCCCTGCTCCAGAGGGAAAGACTACCCGGTGGGTGTATCCGGCCCCGGCCCCGGCCCCCGTCACCGCCGGAAGGCCGGCATCACGTCGCGGGCGAACCAGCGGAGCTGCTCCTGGAACTCGGCCGCCGGGATGCCCTCGACCCAGTGGATCATCATCTGGTCGAGGCCCGGGTACTTCGCCTCGAAGCGCTTGATCTCGTCGATCACCAGGGACGGGGGCCCGCAGAACCAGGCCTTCTGCGCGACGCCGTCGCGCAGGGTGGGGACGCGGGCGGGGGCGCCCGGCGTGCCCCAGGGGCGGCCGTGCTCGTCGGCGTACCGGACGAAGCCGAACGGCGCGAACCATTTGTAGCGCTCGTCGTGGGCGGGCTCGACCTTCCGCATCGCCTCCTCCTGCGTCGGCGCCAGGTAGACGCCCACGCCCCAGCAGAGGTCCTCCCCGAGCTGGAGCTGGCGGCCCGCCCGGGCGGCGGCGGCGCGGTAGGCGTGCGCGATCTGGTCGAAGATCACATCCCCGTTCAGCGTGACCATGCCCTTGATGCCGCGGGTGGCGATGTAGTCGAGCGTCTTGCCGCTGGCGATCGGCTGCCAGATCTCGACGGGCCGGTGGATCGGCCTGGGGACGAGCGTGATCTCGCGCAGCTCGTAGTTGCGGTACTGCACCGGGGGCGGGATGTCGTAGTGCTTGCCGTGGTGGCTGAAGGCCTCCTCGTGGAGCGCCTTCATCAGCACCTCCATCTGCTCCTCGAACAGCTCGCGGTTGGCGACGGCGTCGAGCATGGGCGCGCCGAACGTCTCCACCTCGCGCGTGTGGTAGCCCCGGCCCACGCCCATGATGACGCGCCCGCCCGTGACGATGTCGGCCACCGCGTAGTCCTCGGCCAGGCGGAGCGGGTGCCACATCGGAAGGATGTTGAAGGCGCAGCCGAACTTGAGCTGCTTCGTCTGCGTGGCCAGCCACGTGGACAGCAGGATCAGGTTCGGGAAGACCTCGTAGCCCTCCCGCTGGAAGTGGTGCTCGGCCGTCCACAGGCAGTAGAAGCCCAGCTCGTCCATGGTCCGGGCGACGTCGCGCGCGGTCCAGAGGGCCTCGACCAGCCGCTCGTTGGGATAGCGCCGGGCGTCGGCGGGCGTGCCGTCGCGGCCGATGTTGTCGAGCTCGATCTGACCGACGTAGAGAACCGAGAACTTGGTGATCACGGGCTCTCCTTGCGTTCGGAGGGGGCCCGGGCGGCCCCCTCCGAGACCTCCCCCGACGGCTCGAATGGCGCCGGCCCAGCCGGCGCTCGAAAAGGTGATTCCGGGCACCCGCCGTCACCTCGACACGTACCGGCGAGCATCTGTCGGTTCAGCGATACGACCGTCTCAGCCGAGGAAGGCGGCGATGGCGCCGGCGACGGCCTCCGGCGCCTCGTGCGGCAGCATGTGGCCGCCGGGCAGGAGCCGGACCTCGGCGCCCTTGATCCGGCGCTGCCACTCCTCGCCGTAGACGATGGGGTTCACCCGGTCGGCGTCGCCCCAGAGCAGCAGCGTGGGCGCGGCGATCCGGTGCAATCGCTTCTTGATGCCCTTGTCCGGGATCGGCCAGACGAAGCGCGCCATCGCCGAGAGGCGCTGGATCGACTCGATCTGGGCCGCCACGTTCGCCTCGTCCGACTCGGGGAGCGTCGCCCAGCGGCGCGCGGCCTCGGACTCGGGATCCTTCCAGAGCGCGGCCAGCAGCTCCTCCCGGGGGAGGATGACGACGTCCGCGGCGGGCGCGTGGTCGAGCCAGAGGCCCAGCGGCGACACGAGCACGAGCCGCGCCGCCCGCGCCGGGAACACGGCGGCCAGCTCGGCCGCGACCATCCCGCCGAAGAAGTGGCCGCCGAGGTGCGCCTGGGCGAGACCGAGCGCCCCCAGCAGCTCGTCGTAGGCGAGCGTGAGGTCGACGACGTCGCCGAGCGTCTCGACCCCTTCCGAGCCAGCGACCCCCGGATGGAAGGGCGCGTAGACGGTGTAGCGCTCGGCGAGCCGGTCCAGGAGCGGCGGCCAGCCGCCCCGGTCGTGGAACGAGTGGAACCACACGAGCGGCCGGCCCCGGCCCGCAGAGAGCACGGCAAAGCGCAGCGCCCCCCCGCGCAGCTCGATCGCGCATTCCGTGGGCGTCACCGGCTCACCTCGCCTCAGAGTTTGTGAATCAATCGGGAGTTCACGTTGCGGACCCCCGCTTTTGCTGGGCTTTTCGGATGAGCTTTCGCCGTTCCGGGGATATTTTCAGGGTCTTCGCGGATTCA
>JACQCN010000400.1 GCA_016201575.1 Candidatus Rokuibacteriota bacterium
CCGTCCGCCGCGCGCCGTTCGGGCGAGTGGGTGACGGAGCCGGACCCGCGGCGACCGCGCCCTGCAACAGGACCCGCCCGCCACACGCGACTCCAGTTCGGGAATAATGCGGGCTTAGGCCCTCGACTAGTAGCGGTTGGCGATCGGCAGCTCCTCGGCCGGGAACAGCGTGATGATCTGGGCGCCGCTCGGCGTCACGATGATCTCCTCCTCGATGCGCGCCGCCGAGACGCCGTCCGCCGCCGGGCAGTAGGTCTCCACGGCGAATATCATCCCGGCCTCGAGCTCCATCGGGTCGTCGAAGGAATTCAGGCGGCTGATGATGGGCCGCTCGTGGAGCCCGAGGCCGATCCCGTGGCAGAAGTTCAGCCCGAAGGCCGCCATCTCGCTCTCGAAGCCGATGTCCTGGGCCCTGGGCATGGCGCGCGCGATCTTGTCGGTGGTCACGCCGGGCTTGACGAGCGCGATCGCCTCGTCCATCCACTCGCGGGCCTTCTTGTAGGCGGCCAGCTGGGCGCGCGTGGCGCGGCCCACGCCGAACGTGCGGTAGTAGCAGGTCCGGTAGCCGATGAAGGACATGATGATGTCGAAGAACGCCTGGTCGCCCGGGCGGATCAGGCGGTCGGTGAAGTTGTGGGGGTGGGGGCTGCAGCGCTCGCCCGAGATGGAGTTGATCGCCTCCACGCAGTCCGCGCCCATCTCGTACAGGCGCTTGGTGGCCAGCGCCACGATCTCGTTCTCGCGCACGCCGGGCTTGAGCGCCTCGAAGATGTCCTGGTAGACGCCGTCCACCATGGCCGCCGCCATGTTGAGCAGCGTCAGCTCCTCCTGGCTCTTGATCATGCGCGCGTCCAGCATGACCTGCTGGCCGTCGCGCACCTCGATCCCGGCGTCCTGCAGGGCGAAGAGGAACGGCGGCTCCACGACGTCGACGCCGAGGGGCATCCCGGCCACGCCCTCGGCCTTGAGGATGTCCTTGATCTCCCGCGCGGCCTGCTTGAACAGGCCGGCCTTCGGCGAGACGGCGCCCCGCATGCCCACCATCCCCGCCAGCGACTGCCGCTCGGGGATCCAGGGCGCGTAGAGCCGGTGGTGCCGCGCCGCCGAGCCGAAGTCCCACACCCAGGGCTCGCCGGTGCCGGTGAGCAGGCCCCAGCGCATGAGCTTGTCGCGCGCCCACTCGCCGATGACAGTGCTGGAGATGTACCGGATGTTGTACTGGTCGAAGACGAGCAGGGCCCCCAGGCCGGACCCGGCCAGCGCCTGGCGCACCCGGCCCAGGCGGTAGGCGTGGAGCCGCCGGAAGTCCACGCGCTCCTCGAAGTCCACTTGCATGTGGCCGGGGGCCTGGAGCGGCCGGTCCCAGCGGTGCCGCGGGTCGATCGTGTCGGGCGTCACGGGCCGGGGTGCGGGCTTCGTGGTCGGCGACGCGTGCTTGCGAGCCATGGCCTTCCTCCCTGAAGTCGCCTGTCGCGCCCTACTCTACATCAACGGGCCGCCGCCGCGCGGCACGCCGACCTCGACCGCGCCGCCACCCTCGTCTCGGCTCACGAGCCGGGGCGGCGATGCGGGCCGCCCCGGCTCGCCGCTCGCTCACCGGAAGTAGGGGATGATCTCCTTGGCGAAGAACTCGAACTGCCGCTGGGTCTCGTCCCAGGACATGAACCCCTGGTCGAAGAACCAGCCGAACCACTCCAGCTCCCCGCCGTCGTGGACCTTGCTCACGCTCTCGATCTCTTTCCGCACCTGCGCCGGCGTCCCCGCCAGCGCGTACTTCACCCGTCGCATGCGGTCGACGGTCCATTCCTCCTGGGGCAGGGCCGTGTAGGGGTCCAGCGGGTACTTCTGCGCGTCCTCGGGCGTGCGGAAGGCCTCCCAGAAGCCGAAGCCGCCGAAGTACACCTTGAAGCCCGCGTAGTTCGTGTCCCGCAGGAGCGCGACCGCCTCCTCCTCGGTCTTCCCGAAGTGGACGGCGCGGAAGGCGCCCACGCTCTCGCCGAGGCGGAGGTTGGGCCCGGCCTCGTTGCCCGTCTTCTGGTAGACCTCGCAGAGCCGCCGGAACTCCGGGGGGTGCGAGACGAGGATCCAGGGGACGATCGACGACTGCGCGGTATAGCGGATCGTCGCCTCGCTGACGGAGAACGGCTGGAACAGCGGCGGGTGCGGCTGCTGATACGGCTTCGGGACGACGCAGACCTTCCGCACCACTCCCTGGTCGTCGACCTCGCCCGGCGCGCCGTACTGGCGGGTCCACTCCGCGGCCGGCCATCTCTGGATCCCTTCCGTGTACGGGAACGGGATCTTGTAGTACGTGCCGTCGTGGGTGATCGTCTCCTCGGTCCAGGCCTTCTTGATGACCTGGACCATCTCCTCGTAGACCTTGCGGTTGTGCTGATCGATCGACGAGCCGTCCATCGGC
>JACQCN010000401.1 GCA_016201575.1 Candidatus Rokuibacteriota bacterium
CCGGTCATGAGCCAGAGCAGTGAGGGGGCGAATACGAATGCTGCCTGTCGGTCTACCAGCACGATGCGGTGAGACGGCGGAAGGTTCTTCCGCAGTCCGTTGGCCACGACCAGCCCGCCCACGCCGCCTCCGAGGATCAAGATCGTCTCGGCCACGGTGCGCCTCCTCCCTTCAGAAGCTGATGACCTTGTCGGCTTCGACAGTCCAGGTGGTCAGCTCATCCATCGAGCTCCGGTGGGTGCCCTCGACCAGATCCGCTTCGCCGATGCCTCGGGCATCGATGCAGCTCCCGCACACGCCGACGCGGGCGCCCCGCTTTGCCGCCGCCGCCAGCATCGTCTGCACGTTGTAGTAGCCGGTGGGGACCTTCTGTCCGCTCTTCGCGCAACCGACCGCGTCCCCGATGAGAAACAGCGTGATATCGGCGCCGTCCTGCTTGGCGAGCGAATTCGCGAGCCGGAGCCCGTTGTAGGCTCGTTCGCTCCCATAGGGAGCGTCATTGAGGATGATGAGTGTCTTCATGTGAGTGCCTCCCCCACGCGCCACGTCTCCCGCATCCGGACCGCGAGGCCGAGCGTCGGGTTCCAGTGTTTCTCCGAGCCCGCGTGGTCATCGGCTTCCCGCGGAGGCCGGCGCCACCGTCGTCCGGAGAACAGCTTGAAGATCATCGGATCACCTCTTGGAGAGCAGCGTGTCGACGGGCAGCCCAGCCGCGCGCCATTCGGGAAAGCCATCGACCAGCCGTCGGGCCCGGCGGCCTCGGGCGCGCAGGATCTCGACGGCCTCGAAGGCGAGGACGCAATAGGGCCCCCGGCAGTACGCGACCACCTCTCGGTCGGGGGGCAGGTCCTTGAGCCGTCGCTCGATCTGGTCGAGCGGCACCGAAATCGCACCCGGGATGTGACCGGCTCGGTATTCGTCCGTCGGCCGCACGTCGAGGACGAGGACCGTGCCGGACTGGACGCGGTCCACCAGCTCGTCGCGCCCGATGGGCTCCATCTGATCGCGCGCCAAGAAGTATTCGCGGACGATCCTGCCGACCTCGGCCAGACGCCGCTCGCCCAGCGACCGGATCATCCGCGTCAGCTCGAAGACGTCAGGCCCGGCCAGCCGGTAGTACACGTAGAGCCCATCCCGCCGCGTCTCGACCAAGCCCGCTTCTCGAAGCGTTTGGAGGTGGTGTGACGCATTGGCGACCGACAGGGAGGTTTGGCTGGCCAGGACCTCGACCGTGCGTTCTCCTTGCGCGAGGACCTCGAGCAGTTCGAGTCGCCGCGGGCTGCCCACCGCCTTCCCGATGCGGGCGAACTGCTCGTAGAGCTGAATCTTCATCCGTCTCGGGGATCTGAACGGCGGCCGCGACTGTTCAAACACATACTTGATGGTTCAAAGATGTACTTGAATGGCAACGTGAAGTCAAGCTTCTTCCCGTCGATTCTTTTCCCTCGTGGCGCGGATGGCTGCCGGGCGGCCCCGGCGCAGTCGGGGACCAGGAGCGGCGCCGGGGTCGCTGTCGTCACAGGATCAGAACAGGTCCCACCACTCGCCCCGGGCCGCCATGGCGGCGCCGGTCTCCTCCAGGATCAGGCGCCCCGTCCGCATGACGTAGACCCGGGTCGCGATCGCGAGCGCGTGGCGCACGTTCTGCTCCACCAGCAGCACGGTGAGCCGCTCGCGTCGCACGATCTCCTGGATCGTCTCCACGATGCGCTCCACCAGGAGCGGCGAGAGCCCGAGCGACGGCTCGTCCAGGAGGAGCAGGCGGGGGCGCATCATGAGCGCCATCCCGAGGCTCAGCATCCGCTGCTCGCCGCCGCTCAGCGTGCCGGCGAGCTGGCGCCGGCGCTCGGCCAGCACCGGCAGGAGGGCGAACACCGCCTCCCGCCGCTCGGCCGCCTGCCCGGGGTCGGCGACCGTGAACGCCCCCAGCTCCAGGTTCTCGGCCACCGTGAGGTCGGCGAAGACGAAGCGCTCCTGCGGGATGAGGGCGAGGCCGCGGCGGACGCGGACGGCGCTCGGCGCGTGCTCGACGGGCTCGCCGTCGAAGCTGACCCGCCCGCTCCACGCCGGGAGGAGCCCGGCGATGGCCTTCAGCGTCGTCGTCTTGCCCGCCCCGTTGTGGCCCAGCAGCGCCACGATCTCCCCGGCCCGCACCTCGAGCGAGACGCCGAAGACGACCTGCTTCCGGCGGTAGCCCGTCGTCAGGTCCTCGACGGCCAGCAGCTTCTCCCCGTTCCGGCTCACCGGCGCGCCTTCCCGAAGTAGATCTCGCCCAGCCGCGGGTCGGCCATGAGCTCCTCCGGCCGTCCCTCGGCGATGATGCGGCCGGCGTCCATGAAGTAGGCGCGGTCGGCCACGGCGGTGACGACCTCGAGGTTGTGCTCGACGAGGCAAACCGTCTTGCCGGCGGCGGCGAGCCGGCGGATCAGCTCCAGGATCCGCTGGACCCACTGGGCGTCCACGCCGGCGGCCGGCTCGTCGAGGAGGAGCACGTCCGCCTCGGTGGCGACGAGGCGGGCCAGCGCGACGAGCTTCTGCTCGCCGAACGCGAGCGATGCCGCCACCTCGTTCGCCCGGTGAGCGAGCCCGACGAAGGCGAGGTAGCCGAGCGCCTTCTCGCGGTTCCGCCGCTCGGCCGCCGCGACGCGCCAGGGGGCGAGGAACAGCGGCCCCAGGTGCTCGCCGGGCTGGTCCGGGACGGCGGCCAGCACGTTGTCGAGCACGGTCATGCGCTCGAACAGTCGCACGTCCTGGAACGTGCGCGCGAGGCCGGACCGCACGCGCCGCCAGGGCGCCAGCCGCGTGACGTCGCGGCCGTGGAGCGCCACCATCCCGGAGTCGGGCGGCAGCAGCCCGGTGAGCAGGTTGAAGACGGTCGTCTTGCCGGCGCCGTTGGGGCCGACGAGCGCCGTCACCTTCCCGCGGGGCAGCGTGAGGCCGAGCCCGTCGGCGGCCTTGATCCCGCCGAAGTGCTTTTCGAGCCCCTCCGCGCGCAGCGGAAGCTCCGCGCCCCCGAGCGCCGACCGGCTGAGGGAGAGCCAGTCCGTCGCGCGCGCCGGTCCCGGTGCCGGCGCGGCGGCGCGCCCCACGATGCCGAGGCCGGCGCGCTCGGGCAGGAGCCCCTCGGGCCGGAAGCGCATGAACAGCATCAGGAGGACGCCGAAGACGAGGTCCCGGACCGCGTCGACGATCTCCGGCCGGGCCTGGAGGAAGCGGAGGACCTCGGGCAGCCCCACGAAGAGCAGCGCGCCGACCAGGGTCCCCGCGAGGTTGGCCGTCCCGCCCAGCACCACCAGCGCGACCAGGAAGATCGAGCGGTCCAGCGTGAAGCTGAACGGGTTGATGAACGCCTGGTAGTGGGCGAACAGCGCGGCGGCGACGCCGACGAGGCCGCCGCTCAGGCAGAACACGAGCACTTTCCCGCGCAGCACGCTCTTGCCGATGGCGAGCGTGGCCCGCTCGTCGTCGCGCATGGCCTTGAGCACGCGCCCGAAGGGCGACTCCCCGATCCGCCAGGCGATCGCGAACGCCCCGAGCGCGCACAGGGCGATGAGGGGCAGGAACTCGAGAGGCGTCACCAGCGCGCGGCCGAAGAGGCGGGGCCGCGGGATGCCCGAGATCCCGGTCCGCCCCGCGGTGAGGTCGACCCACGCCAGCATCAGCTCGTACAGGACCATCTGGAACGCCAGCGTGAGCAGGATCAGGTACTCGCCCCGCACCCGGAGGGCCGGCAGCGTCACCAGGCCGGCGAGGACCGTCGTCAGCGCGACGGCCACCACCAGCGTCAGCGGGAACGGCAGGCCGAGGTGGCGCGCGCTCAGCGCCGCCGCGTAGGCGCCCACGCCGAAGAAGGCGGCATGGGCCATGGACACGAGGCCGCTGTAGCCCAGGAGGAGGTTCAGCGACATCCCGAGGATCGAGAGCAGCAGGATCATGTTCAGGACGTGGACCCAGAAGTCCACCGGCGACCCGCTCCGCCCTACCGGCCCCGGGCGCCCAGGATCCCGCTGGGCCGGACCACCAGGACGACGAAGAGCACGACGAACGCGATGACCCCCTGCCAGTAGCCCGGGAGCACGAGCCCGCCCATGTTCTCCGCGAGCCCGAGGACGACCCCGCCGAGCGCGGCGCCGGGGATGCTGCCGATGCCGCCGAGGAAGACCGCGATGAACGCCGCCAGCACCGGCGGCACGCCCATCGTGGGCGACGCGGTGTCGCGCAGCGCGAGCAGCGCCCCCCCGACACCGGCCAGCGCCGAGCCGACCGCGAACACCAGGAGGAACACCCGCTCCCGATCCACGCCGAGGCACTGGGCCAGCTCGGGGTTGCTCGCCACCGCCCGGATGGCCCGGCCGTGCCGCGTTCGCCAGAGCCACGCCATCAGGAGCCCGATGAGCAGCCAGCTCGCGACGACCCAGAGGGCCTCGATGGTGGTGAACGCCACCGGGCCCAGCGCGATGCCGGTCATGGGGAAGCCCTCGAGCGCCCGCGCCTGGGGCCCGAACGCGATCAGCACCGCGCTTTGCCCCGCGATCAGGAGGCCCAGCGAGGCGAGGAAGATGTTGAGCTGCGAGGCGTGGACCCGCCGGAGGGGGCGATAGACCGCGAGCTCGGTGGCAAGCCCCACCAGGCATCCCGCGCCGGCGGCCAGCGCGAAGCCGGCCGGCAGTCCGATCCCCCAGGGGCCGGCGGCCAGGACCGCCGCGTACACGGCGAGCGTCAGCGTGAGCGCGTGCGAGAAGTGGAAGATCTTCGTCGTGGCGAAGATCAGCCCCCAGCTCACGCCCAGCAGGGCGTAGAGGCTGCCGCTGATGAACCCGTTAGCGGCGAGCTGAGCGGCGAGCCCGAGGATCGCTCACCTCTGGATCTTCCCGCCGACGATCCGGCCGATCAGCGCGAGGTTCCCGTCCTTGACCTCGTACACGCCGAGCGGCTTGGTCACCGTGCCGTCGGGGTGGAGCTGCATCTCGCCGCCGTAGACGCTCGGGAACGCGAAGTGCTCGGCGAGGGCGCGCTGCATCTCGGCCAGCAGCTCGCCGGGCTTCGTCGGGTCGCCCTTGCGGTCGACGACCCGCTTGACGAGCGGCCGCAGGATGAACTGGACGTGCTCGTAGTAGTTGGCGGCGTAGAACTCGGGCGTCTCCTTGTAGGTGGCCTTGTACGCCTCCACGAACGCCCGGGTCTTGTCGTCGCCGCCGCCCGGGTCGAACCGGTCGACGGCGATCACGTAGCCCTCCATCGCCGTGCCGCCGATCTTCTGCGCGTTGGGCGTCCAGTCGATGCCCAGGACCGGGACGGTGAGGCCATAGGCGCGCGCCTGGTTCAGGACGTAGCCCACGTCGTCGCCGAACGTTCCCAGGGCCAGCGCGTCCGGCCGGGCCGCCCTGATGCGGGCGAGCTGGGTGCTGTAGTTCTTGGCCCCGAGGTCGTGCGGCTCCTCGGCCACCACCTGGCAGCCGAGCCGGGCGCACGTGTCCTTGATGGCCCCGTTCACGCCCTGGCCGGCCGCGTCGTTCCAGAACATCGTGGCGACGCGCTTGGCCCCGAGCTTGCCGGCGGCCCACTGGATGATGAAGGGCGCCGTCTGGCTGGAGAGCATCCGGGTGTTGTAGAGGGCGGGCTTGCCGATGAGCGCAGAGCCGACGCCGCCGCCGTTCAGGAGGAGGACCTTCTTCTCGACGGCCAGCGGCTGGATGGCCAGCGTCGGCGCCGAGTACGAGGTGAGGATGACCGGGACCTTGTCGACGTCGAGGAGCTTCCGGGCCCCGGTCACCGCCGCGTCGGCGTCGCCGCTCTTGTGGTCCTCGATGACCAGCTCGAGCTTGTAGCCGCCGACGCCGCCGGCCCGGTTGAGCTGATCCACCGCCACCTGGGTCCCGTGGCTCATCACCTGGCCGTAGAAGGCGCCGGGTCCCGTCATCGCCAGGATCATCCCGATCTTGAGGGTGCCGGCCGCGCGGACGGGTGGCGGCGGTGCCGCCAGCCACGCCATCAGCGCCACGAGAGAGACCGCTGCCCGGAACCGGATCCGTCCCATCGTTCGCTCCCCTCCGTCTGCCCGATCGCTCCGTCCCGAAACGACCGCTGGAAGCTAGCACATCTCGAGCGGTGCCGGAAGCGCGCCTTCCGCGCGTCACGCGCGCTCGAGGATGTGAAGCCCGCGCCCGCGGTCGATGAGGTAGATGAGCCCGCGGTCGTCCACCCAGTCGTTGCTGCAGACGCGTGAGTGCCCCTCGGGGACGGCCGGGAGGAAGTGCGCGAGGCGCCGCGGTCGGGCCGGGTCGCTCACGTCGATCAGCGTCGTCCCGTGTGGCGCCCGCATGTGCGCGACGTAGGCGACGTGCCCGTCCACGACCACCTGGCCGCCGCCGGGGCAGTCGAACCACGCCACCTGCCTCAGCCCCGCCGCACTGGCGCCGCCGCCGCTCTTCATGTCACTCTTCTCCGGAAAGCCCGTCGCACGGCCCGATCGTGGACCGGCGGCCGCGCCGCGTCAAGAGACGCCGAGCGCCGCGACCCGAAGGTCGCGCGCGACAGGAGGAGCCGCCTCATGAAGCTCGTACGCTACGGACGTGCCGGGGCCGAGAAGCCCGGCCTCATCGACGAGGACGGTACCGTGCGGGACCTCTCGCGCGTGGTGAAGGACATCACGCCGGACGTGCTCTCCCCCGCCGGCCTCAAGCGCCTGCGCGCGGTCAAGCCGTCGCGCCTTCCCGCGCTGCGCGGCCGGCCCCGGCTCGGCTGCCCGCTCGCCGGCATCGGCAAGATCGTCTGCATCGGTCTCAACTACACGGACCACGCGCGCGAGGTGGGCCTGCCGCTGCCGAGCGAGCCGCTGGTCTTCATCAAGGCCACCAGCGCCATCAACGGCCCCGGCGACCCGATCGTGCGGCCGCGCGGCGCCGTCAAGCTCGACTACGAGGTGGAGCTGGCGGCCGTCATCGGGCGCGACGCGCGCGATGTCAGCGAGGCGGACGCGATGAAGCACGTGGCCGCCTACTGCATCGTCGACGACGTCTCCGAGCGCGCGTTCCAGATGGAGCACGGGGGAACGACCACCAAGGGCAAGAGCGCGGACACCTTCGCGCCGATCGGGCCCTGGCTGGTCACCGCCGACGAGGTGCGCGACCCCCAAGCCCTGGACGTGTCGACGACGGTCAACGGCGAGTCGCGGCAGCGGGGGAGCACCGCCAACATGATCTTCGGCGTGCGCCAGCTCGTGGCCTACGTCAGCCGCTTCATGTCGCTCCGCGCCGGCGACGTCCTCTCCACCGGCACGCCGGCCGGCGTCGCCCACGGCATGAAGCCGCCGCGCTACCTCCAGCCCGGCGACGTCGTCGAGATCGGCATCACCGGGCTCGGCGTGCAGAAGAACCGCGTCGCCGGCCGATGACCCGCGTGACGAACCTCTTGCGCCCGCTGGATCGTGACCTGCTGGTCAACGGGTCACGGCTGCACCTCCTCGACTGGGGGGGCGACGGCCGCACGCCGCTCCTGCTCTTGCACGGGTTCACGGGACACGCCCACGCGTGGGACACGCTCAGCATCGCGCTGCAGCCCCACTTCCACGTCTACGCGCTCGACCAGCGCGGTCATGGTGACAGCGATCCGGCCGACACCTACGGCGCCGTCGCGGCCTTCGACGACCTGGGCGGCGTCGTCGACCAGCTCGGCCTGACCTCGCTGATCCTCGTCGGGCTCTCGATGGGGGGCCGGAACGCGATGTACTTCACCGCGAAGCGGCCGGACCTCGTCCAGAAGCTGGTCGTCGTCGACATCGGCCCGGAGATCAGCCGGCGAGCCGCGGAGGCCGCGGCCGGCCCCCCCGAGCCCGACGCCTGGGACAGCATCGAGCAGGCGGCCCAGCACCTGTATCGCCCGAACCCATACCCGGGGATTCACTACTACCGCTGGGTCGCCTCGCACAGCCTCCGGGCGCGCCCCGACGGCGCGCTCGTGTGGGCCTGGCATCCCAGCATCAAGGAGCGCCGGGCCCAGCCGGATATCGACTGGTGGGCCGTCGTGCGCGCCATCACGCCGCCGACCCTGGTCCTTCGCGGGGAGGAGAGCCACGTCCTGGACCGGGACGTGGCCGAGCGGATGGCCAAGGAGCTGCCGCGCGGGAGATTCGTCGAGATCCCGCGCGCCGTCCACACCTTGCACGAGGACAACCCCGACGCGGTCCTCGCCGCGCTGAAAGACTTTCTCGCAGTCTGAATGGAGGTCGCCATGCGCCGCTTGCTGCTCGCGCTCGTCGTCGCCCTGACTTCCCTGCCGCCCGCCGCGCGGGCCGAAGTCGCGATCCGGTCCTACGCGCTGCCGGCCGGCGGCGGCTATCCGCACGACGTCGCCGTCGGCGCCGACGGCATCGTCTGGTACACGGCCCAGCGGGACGGGCGGCTCGGGCGGCTCGATCCCGCCACGGGCAAGGTCGATCTCATCCCGCTCGGCGCCGGAGCCTCCCCCCACGGCGTGATCGTCGGGCCGGACGGGGCGCCGTGGATCACGGAAGGCGGCACCAACTCCATCGTCCGCGTCGACCCGCAGACGCGCGAGGTGAAGCGCTGGCCGCTGCCCGAGGGGCGCGGCTGGGCGAACCTCAACACCTTGACCTTCGACAAGCGGGGCCGCGTCTGGTTCACCGGCCAGAGCGGCGTCTACGGCCGGCTCGATCCGAAGACCGGCGCCATGCAGGTCTGGGACGCGCCGCGCGGCGGCGGCCCCTACGGCATCGCGACGACGCCGGACGGCGCCGTCTACTACGCCTCGCTCGCCGGCAGCTACATCGCCCGCGTGGACCTCGACACCGGCGCCGCCACGGTCATCGAGCCGCCGACCCGGGACCAGGGCGCGCGCCGCGTGTGGTCGGACTCCAGGGGCCGGATCTGGGTCAGCGAGTGGAACGCGGGCAACGTCAGCCGCTACGACCCCGGGACCGGCGCCTGGCGGACCTGGAGGCTGCCCGGGGAGCGGCCGCGCGCGTACGCCGTCTACGTCGACGACAAGGACATGGTGTGGCTGAGCGACTGGGGGGCCAACGCCATGGTCCGCTTCGACCCCGAGACGGAGAAGTTCGAGGTCTTCCGGAGCGACCGCCGCGGGGCCGGCGTGCGCCAGATCCTCGGCCGGCCGGGCGAGGTCTGGGCGCCGGAGTCCGGCGCCGACCGGCTCGTCGTCTACCGAGCGAAGTGAACGGACGGGCGGTGGGACATCCCGCCCACGGAGGAGCCCCATGGCATCCCGCGCGCCATCGATCGTCTTCAGTCACGTCGGCATTCACGTCACCGACCTGCGGCGCATGGTGGAGTTCTACACGCGGTTCCTCGGGTTCACCGTGACCGACCGAGGGCCGCTCGACACCCCGCACGGGCCGATCGAGCTCGCGTTCCTGTCGCGCGATCCGGACGAGCACCACCAGGTCGTCCTCGTGACCGGGCGGCCCGCCGACGCGGGGTTCAACACGGTCAACCAGATCTCCTTCCGGGTGGACGGGCTGCCGGCCCTGCGCGCGACGCACGCGCGCCTGGCCGGCGAGCCGGTCACCGACGTGCAGGCGGTGAGCCACGGGAACGCGCTCTCGCTGTACTTCCGGGATCCCGAGGGAAACCGCATCGAGCTGTTCATCGACACGCCCTGGTACGTGTCCCAGCCGCTGCGCATCCCGATGGACCTGTCGCTCCCCGACGACGCGCTGTGGAAGTGGGTCGAGGAGACCGCGCGCCCGCTCCCGGGCTTCAAGCCGCGCGAGGAGTGGCGGCGCGAGATGACGGCGCGCATGGGAGCGCGCTGACTCGCCGTCGGCGCGCCCGGTGAACACCGCCAGGTAGAGCCCCGACCGACCCCTACTCGACGGACGCGGGCGCCCTGGGGATGCGGTCGCTCTGGGCCTTGTCGTGGTTGATCCAGAGCGTCGCCCCGGTCTCCGCCAGGAAGGCCTCCACCGCCCGCATGGTGTGAGGGGCACCCTGCCCGCCGGCCCGGGCTCTCGCAGACCGCGCGAGGCTGAGAGCCATTGACACCGGTCGGACCCGGTGCTGAAGTGGGGCGCACCAGGAGGCGTCCATGGCCGAGATCGTGGCAGCGGCGCTCACGTCCCACGCACCGCTGATCACCGGCAAGCCCGAGGTGTCGCGGCCCGAGCAGCGGGACCGGCTGTACGCCGGCTTCCACGAGCTCCACCGGCGGCTCGCCGCCGCCCGCCCCGATCTCCTCGTGATGTTCGTGAACGACCACCTCCAGAACTTCCCCTACAGCAACATGCCCGCCTTCTGCGTCGGCCTGGCCAAGGCCTACGACGCGCCGAGCCCGGGCGGCGCGCGGCTGATGCGGATCCCGCCCCGGAAGATCGCGGGCGCTCCCGAGTGGGGGATGGCGCTCCTCGAGAGCGGTCTCGCCGCCGGCTTCGACTTCGCGTACTCTTACGAGATCGAGAGCTGGGACGAGCTGTCCGTCCCGCTGCACTTCCTGACCCCGGAGGGCGCGGTCCCGGTCGTGCCCGTCTACACGAACTGCGGGGCCCCCCCGCTGCCGACCCCGCGGCGCTGCCACGAGGTCGGCGCGTTCGTGGGAGCGTTCATCCGGTCCCGGCCCGCGACGGAGCGCGTCGCGCTCGTCGCCACCGGCGGGATCTCGCACTGGGTGGGCACGCCGGAGACGGGCCGGATCAACCCCGACTTCGACCAGCGCGTGCTGGACCACGTCGCCCGCGCGGACATCGAGCCGCTCATCCGCCTCACCCGGGACGAGATCGAGCGCGACGGCGGCAACGGCGGCCAGGAGATCCGCAACTGGATCGCGCTGCTCGGCGCCGTCCCCGGCTGGAAGGGCGAGGTGCTCGCCTACGCGCCGGTCGCGGAGTGGATCACCGGCTGCGCGACGGTGTGGGTGCATCCATGATCGCGACCTCGTACGCCCTCAACAAGATCCTGACCGCGCTGGCCCGCCAACACCTGTCGAAGGACCGGCTCACCGACGACGATCTCGCCGGCCACGACCTCAGCGAGGCCGAGCGGGCGGCGCTCGAGGCGGGAGACATCGCGGCCCTCTACCACCTCGGCGCCAACCCGTATCTCATCCGCCGCGTGTTCAGGTCCCGCTTCCCGATCTGAGCGCTCCGCGGCCCGGGTCCGCCGCGTCGAGGGCGGCCGCCGCGCGGCGCACCTGCTCGGCGCGATCCCGCATCATCGGCGCCGCCGCGCGGGTCACCTGGCGGACGATATCCTGACGCGCTCGATCCGGCGAGCCGGCGTCGAAGGGCGGGTGCGGGTCGTACTCGATCGAGAGCTGGATCGCCTCGGCCGCGTCCCGGCCGGCGATCTCGGCGACGACGCGAAGGGCGAGGTCGATGCCCGCGGTGACCCCGC
>JACQCN010000371.1 GCA_016201575.1 Candidatus Rokuibacteriota bacterium
GGGTATCGAGCGAGGACGGACGGGCCTGCCTGCCGCGCCACCCGCCCGACTCCCCGCGGTGCCGTTCGTGAATACTGCGCGCTAGGCGGCGGCGAAGTCGCCCTCGCGCACCCGGTGCAGCCGGCGGTACTCGTCCGCGCGCATCCGGATCGACGTCTCCAGGTCGCCCGCGGGCATCGTGATCTCGCGCGTGTTGAGCAGCTCGCGGTCGACGTAGGTCTCGAGGCCGTAGAGGCGGCCGAAGGGCGGGATGGCGCCGGGCACGACGTCCGGAACGGCCTCGCCGATCTCCTCAGCGGTGGCCAGGCGGACGTCGCCGTGGCCGATCAGCCCCTTCAGGCGGCCCAGGTCCAGCATCCGCGTGGCGGGGATCACCGCCAGCGCGAGCCCGTCCCGCTCCTTCACGACGACCACCTTGGCCATGGACCGGCCGGCCGTGTGCGACTCGGCCGCCTGCTCCTGCGCCGTCATCGCGGGGCCGTGGCGGAGCACTTCGTAGACGGCGCCGTGGGCGCCGAGAAACTCCTGGAGCCGCTCGTCCATGTTCTCGCCCTCCGCTCAAAGCGTGTGAGCCAATCGCGCCCCTGGCGCCGCGTGTTCGACCGCCGGCTCCGCCGGCGCAACCTGTCCCGGGGGAGACCTCGGAGGGGGCCTCGACGGCCCCCTCCGAGTTGGGCTCAGGCCGCGGCTTGCGCCTCCGTCCACACCTCTTTGAGGTCCTTCGGGAGCTGGGCCAGCACGTCCTCGGCCTCCCCCGGCGAGAGCTGCTTCTGCAGCGCCGTGAACACCGCGAGGGTGAGCCAGCGCGCCTCGCGGCTCGAGGCCACGCCCGTCTCCCGCTGCACGCGCGCGAAGAACTCCTCGCGGTCCAGCTTGACGGGCCGGCGCTCGGGCGCCTCGCCCGCCTCCCACACCTCCTTCAGCTCCCGCGGGAGCTGGGCCATCACCTGGTCGGCCTCGTCGGGGGTCAGGCGGTCGCGGAGCGCGTGGAACACGGCCGCGGTCGCGCGCTTGGCCGACTCGTGGCTCGCGGTCTCGCCGATCGCGTCCCGCACGTTGCGATAGAAGACGTGTGCCGTCATGGTGCTGCTCCTGGCCGGCGCGCGAGCGCCGCGCCGAGATATGCGACGCAGCCGTCGAGCGTCGCGAGCCCGGGGTAGTCCGCCTCGGGAATCTCCACGCCGAGCGCCTCGTGGAGGGCGATCACGAAATTCAGGACGTCCATCGAGTCCAGGTCGATCGGCTCCGGAAGCTCACGTCGGGCTTGATCTCCGCGGGATCGGCTTCCGGCGCGATCTCGCCGAGCACGCGGAGCACGGTGGCGCGCAGCTCGCCGGCCGTCACAGCCGCGCCGGCTCCTGGAGCAGGCGGTCGACGGCGGCGAGGAAGAGCGCGCCGCGGTGGCCGTCGGTGACCCGGTGGTCGCCCGAGAGGGTCGCCGTCACCACCGGCCGCGAGACGACCTGGCCGTCGACGGCCCACGGACGCTCCACGATCTTGCCGAATCCGACGATCCCCACCGGCGGCGGGTAGATGATCCCGAACACGGTCTCCACGCCCTGCTCGCCGAGGCTCGTGACCGTGATGGTCGGGTCCGACAGCTCCGATCTGCGAAGCCCGCTCGCGGGTCATCAGAGGGAGTAGCGCAGGCGGGCGGCGACGCCGCCGGCCTGCGCCAGCTCCGCGTGGAGCTCGACCGCCTCCACGGCGCCGCCGGTCGCGAGCACGCGCTCCACCAGCGCCGCGCCCAGATCGACGGGCTTGGTCGGGCGCCGGCACACGCGGCAGGCGTCGGTCTCGCCCGGCTGCATGGCGCCGCACTCCCCGCACGCGCGCCCGGGCTCGCGGAAGCCCCGGAGCAGGTACAGGACGTGGATGGCGCCGAGACCGGCGGCGGCGAGCACCCCCTCCAGCCCGGCCACGGCCCGCCCGCCCTTGGCCGCCTCGACGAGCACGCGGTCGACCGCCTCGGCCTCCTCCAGGAGGTTGGCGCCGGCCAGCAGGTCGCTCGCGCGCTCCACGAGGAGGTGCGCGGGCTCGTGGCGCGCCGCCGCGACGCTACCCGTGATGCGGCCCGCGATGCGCTCGGGGACGTGCTTCGTGAACTCCGCGACGTTACGCGGCTCGCCGGCCAGCACGATCCGCTTGACGCCCTGCCCCTCCACCAGGTGCGTCAGGGTCGCGCTCACGGCCTCGAAGTGGCGCCCCCGGTGGTCCTGGATGTGCCGCTGGTACCGGGACTGCGCGAGCTGGGCCCATCCGCCCCGGCGGTGATGGCCGGGCACGTCGCTCTCGAGCGCCACCTCCGGCCCCGGCCCCTCGTCGCTCACCGGGACGAGACGCCCGCTCTCGGCGTCGACGAACACGATGACCGCCGTGGGGACGAGCTCGTGGACGGCGGCCAGCGGCCCCAGGAACGGCGTGTCGGCGACGACGAACGCGTCCTCGAAGGGCACGCGGACCGGGAGGATCTCGCGGAGGCCGGCCACGCCGCACGCGAAAAGAGCGACGCCGTGCGCCTCCGGGAACCGCGCCTGCTCGACGAGGGCCCTCCCCTGCGCCTCGATCCAGTCCAGGTCCGAGTCGAGCACGCCGCGGTACGCCGCGCGGGCGCGGGCGAGCTCGTTCTTCAGGAACACCCGGGCCCGCTCGCGCTGGTGCTCGTCGGCCCAGCGCGTGTTCAGATAGACGCTCACCACGGGGGTGGCGGCGCCGGAGATCCGGGACAGCTCGGCCAATCGCGCTTCGAGATCCATCAGATCCTCCGAATCCTCTCGAGTTCGCCAGGAGCGTGTCGGACTCCCGATTGGGCTAGCTTTTCTTGGCGGTCCGGGCCACAAAGGGCTGCATCAGCGCCTCGACGTCCCCGCTCCCGCAGCCGGGACAGGTGATCCGCCTGAATCCGGAAGACGTGGACGCTCCGATCATCGCGCAAGCATCGCCGGTGGCGGTGATCGCGGCGGCGCAATAAGTTTTGGATGGTGGACCTTGCTCCGGATATTTCCGGCGCTTGATGGCGA
>JACQCN010000372.1 GCA_016201575.1 Candidatus Rokuibacteriota bacterium
GACACTCTACGCCGAGCACGAGCTGAACGCCTCCACGTTCACGACGCGCGTGATCGCGGCCACGCTCTCCGACATGCACTCGGCCGTCGCCGGCGGGGTGGGCGCCCTCAAGGGCACGCTGCACGGCGGCGCCGGCGAAGCGGTCATGCGCACGCTGATCGAGATCGGCGAGGTGGCCGCCGTCGACGGCTTCGTCGAGCGCGCGCTGGCGACCAAGCGGCGGCTCATGGGCTTCGGGCACCGGGTCTACAAGGCGGGCGACCCGCGGGCGGCGATCCTGCGCGGCATGGCCGAGCAGGCGTGCCGCCAGTCCCGCGAGCCCAAGTGGTACGACATCGCGGTGCGGCTGCACGAGAAGGTCCACGCCGCCAAGACGCTGATCCCCAACGTCGACTTCTACTCGGCGCCGCTCTTCTACTCGCTCGGCATCCCGATCGACCTCTTCACGCCCGTGATCGCGGCGGGCCGCATCGCGGGCTGGACGGCCAACCTGATCGAGCAGTACGACGACAACCGCCTGATCCGCCCGCGCGCGGACTACGTGGGGCCGAAGAACCAGCCCTGGGTCCCGGTGGAGAAGCGCTAGCGTGGCAGTGCGAGCTGCAGCCGCAGGCGAGGCGAGCCGATGAATCCGAATCAGCGAAGCGGCCGGAGCCTGGCCCGCAAGCTGATCGAGTCGCGCCTGGTCGCGGGCAAGCCGGTGGCGGGCGAGGAGATCGGCGTCACGGCCGACCAGATCCTCCTCACCGACACCAACGGCACGCTGGCGTTCCTGCAGTTCGAGACCCTGGGCTTCCCGCGCGTCACGCCCGCCCGCGTCGTCACCTACATCGACCACAACGTCTACCAGGTCGACTCGCGCAACTCCGACGACCACCGCTACCTGCAGACGGCCTCCCGGCGCTACGGGGCGGTGTTCTCCAAGCCCGGCAACGGCATCTGCCACCAGGTGCACCTCGAGTCCTTCAGCGCGCCCGGCCAGACCTTGCTCGGCACCGACAGCCACACCCCGCTCTGCGGCGCCGCCGGCATGCTGGCCATCGGCGCCGGCGGCCTCGACGTGGCGGTGGCGATGGGTGGCGGACCGTACTACCTGACGATGCCGCAGGTCGTCCAGGTGCGGCTCACGGGCGCGCTGCGCCCCTGGGTCACCGCCAAGGACGTGATCCTCGAGCTGCTGCGGCGGCTCAGCGTGCGCGGCGGCTCGGGGAAGATCTTCGAGTACACGGGGCCCGGCGTCGCCACCCTCTCGCTCCCCCAGCGGATGACCATCGCCAACATGGGCGCGGAGCTGACCCTCACGACCTCGGTCTTCCCGAGCGACGAGACCACGCGCGACTACTTCCGGCGGCTGGGCCGCGAGGCGGACTGGCGGCCGGTCGCGCCGGACCCCGACGCGGAGTACGACGACACGATCGAGCTGGACCTCGGGGCCGTCACGCCGCTGGTCGCCCTCCCCGGCTCGCCCGACCGCGTGGTCCCCGTCGAGGAGGCGGCCGGCACGCCCATCGGGCAGGTGATGGCGGGCTCGTGCACGAACGGCTCGTGGGAGGACATGTGGTCGGTGACGCAGGTGATGCGCGGGCACCGCGTCCATCCCTCCGTGTCCTTCGTGGTCTTCCCGGGCTCGCACCGCATCCTCGAGGTCATGGCGCGCGAGGCCCTGGTGCAGGACCTGCTCGCCGCCGGCGCCGTCATCTCGGAGTCCACGTGCGGCGCCTGCCCCGGGATCGGCCACGTGCCGGCGTCCGGCGCGCGGAGCCTGCGGGCGTTCAACCGCAACTTCCCGGGGCGGAGCGGCACCAAGGATGACCAGGTCTACCTGTGCTCGTCGGTGGTCGCCGCCGCCTCCGCGCTCACCGGCGTCATCACCGACCCGCGGGCGCGCCCGCCCCTGCCGGCGCTCGTGCTCCCGCCCGACTTCCACGCCTCCGACGCCGGCTTCGTGCCGCCCGCGGGCTCAGACGAGCGCCCGGAGGTGGTGCGCGGCCCCAATATCAAGGACGTGCCGCTCGGGGAGCCCGTGGTCGAGCGCCTGAGCGCCCCGGTACTGCTCAAGGTCGGCGACAAGATCTCGACCGACCACATCTCGCCCGGCGGGTCCGCGGCGCTCGTGTTCCGGTCCAACGTGCCCGCGATCGCCGAGTTCACGTTCAAGTACGTCGACCCCGAGTTCGTGGCGCGCGCCAAGGCCGCCGGCCGCGGGATCATCGTCGCGGGCGAGCTGTACGGGCAGGGCTCCTCGCGCGAGGCCGCGGCCGTCGCGCCCATGCACCTCGGCGTCCGCGCCGTGCTGGCGAAGTCCTTCGCCCGCATCCACCGCGCCAACCTGATCAACTGGGGGATCGTCCCCCTCACGATCGACCCCGACGCCCACGACGCGATCGAGCAGGGCGAGTGGCTCACGCTCGAGGACTTGCGGGCGTCGCTGGCGGCGACCGGGCGCGTCACGATCGTGAGCGAGCGCAACGGCGCGCGCTACACCGCCCAATGCGTCCTGACGCCGCGCGAGCGCGACATCCTCCTCGCGGGCGGGTTGCTCGCCTACACCAAGGGCGTGCGGTGATGCCGCAGCGCCGGATCCGGGCGGTCTACATGCGGGGCGGCACCAGCCGCTGCCTCGTCTTCCACGCCCGCGACCTCCCGCGCGCGGGGGCGGAGCGCGACGCGGTCCTCCTCCGCGCGCTCGGCAGCCCCGACCCCTACGGCCGCCAGCTCGACGGCCTCGGCGGCGGCATCTCCTCGCTCTCCAAGGCGTGCATCATCGGCCCCACGACGCATCCCGACGCCGACGTCGATTTCACGTTCGCCCAGGTGGAGGTGAGCCGCCCGGTCGTCGACTACAAGGGCAACTGCGGCAACTGCTCGGCCGCGGTCGGCCCCTTCGCGATCGACGAGGGCCTGGTCGCCGCCGCCGAGCCGGAGACGGTCGTCCGCATCCACAACACCAACACGCGGAAGCTGATCCTCGCCCACGTCCCCGTCCGGGGCGGCGAGGCGGCCGTCGACGGCGACTTCGAGCTGCCCGGCGTGCCCGGCAAGGCGGCGCGCATCGTGCTCGACTTCGTCGACCCCGGCGGCGCCGTGACGGGCCGGCTCCTCCCGACCGGACACGCCTACGACGTGATCGAGGGCCTCCAGGCCTCCTGCGTGGACGCGACCAATCCCATAGTCTTCGTCCGCGCCAAGGACGTGGGGCTCGCCGGGACCGAGTCCCCGGCCGACATCGACGCGGACCCGGCCCTCGGCGCGCGCCTCGAGAAGATCCGGACGGCGGCGGCGGAGCTGATGGGAATCCCAGGCAGCGCGGCGGTGCCGAAGATCGCGCTGGTCGCGCCGCGCGCGCCGTTCGCGGCGCTCGACGGCACCCGCTACGAGGCGACGCAGGCCGACGTGCTCGCGCGCGTCATCTCCATGGGCAACTGCCACCGCGCCTTCGCCCTGACCGCCGCCATGTGCCTCGCCGTCGCCGCGCGCATCGAGGGCACCGTGGTGCAGGAGGCCGTGGGGCTGGCGACCGCGGGCGACGTCCGCCTGGCCCACCCGTCGGGCGTCCTCCCGATCGCCGCCGACGTCGGGCCGGGTCCCACGGCCCGGCGCGTGACGGTCTACCGCACCGCCCGCCGGCTCATGGAGGGATTCGTCCGGATCCCGTGACCCCGCGAGCCTGAGCCCCGCCGAGCCCGCGAGGATCCCCCGCTGAACCGCCCTTGCCCTCCCGCCGCACGGGCGTCTATAGTTGGCTCCTGACGGCGAAAGAGGCTGCCCGAACGATTCTCCTCCGACCGCGGCGTCCGACGGCATACGCCTTCGCACCCGAGCAGCGGCTCGCCCTCGCCGTCCACGAGGGTGAGCCCCCTGCCGCGCCCAAGCCGCGCCTCCTCGACCGCGTCCGCGCCGCCCTCCGCGCCCGCCATTACAGTCCCCGCGCCGAGGAGGCCTATGTCGCCTGGGGTAACGATGCTGCCCGCCGCGGTGAAGGCGGACCGGGCCCAGCACGTCGAGGCCGTGCGAGCGCAGCACCGGCGCGACCCTCGACTGCGTGGCGGGCTCGGTCGAGTCCCCACCCCGCTCGCGCGCAAGTACCCGAACGCGGGTCGAGAGTGCGTGGCAATGGCTCTGCCCCGGCACACGCATCCACGTGGACCACGACACTGGACAGCGGCGCCGGCATCACCTGCACGAGTGCGTTCTGCGGCGCGCCGTGAAGGACGCCGTCCGGCGCGCCCAGATCGCGAAGCGCGCCGGGCCCCACACCTCCGGCACTCCCTCGCGACGCACCTCCTCGAGTAAGGCCACGACGTCCGGACGGTCCACAGTTCCTCGGACACCGTGGCGTCAGCACCAAGATGATCTACACGCACGTCCTGAACCGCGGGCCCGCCCCCCTGCGACGCCCGGTGGATCGGATGTTCGATGCGTGAGTCGTCCGCCATTTGCTGCTGGATAGGCCGACAGGATAGACTGCGGCGCCATGCCGTGTAACAACGCCGGGTCCAGGCGACCGCTGGAGGGGCAAGTGCTCATGAGAGAAGGGCGTCAGCCAATACGCAATAACCGCCAGGGCCGGTGATACGCAGCGACACGCTGCAGGTGACCGCGTCTTATACGGGTCTGCCTAACCGTGGACCGAATTTGAGTTCGTCCGAGGAGCGTTGATGAGCATCTATGCCACGCTGTGGCGGCTCCAGTTCCCGAGCCACGGAGACGACCATACGGGCTGCGAGTGGATCGAGGTCATCGCCCAGGGCGTTCCCGCACATATCGGCACCCCGACCCCGGGCGTCGGAAACGAGGGAGACGACCCGTACGCTAGCTTCCTTCCACCGGCTATCGCTATCCCTACGGATGACAATGGCCAAACGATGCGTGCGGTGGTGTTCGTGACTCCGGCGACGCGCAAAGGAACGGATCGCTCGGCCCAAGAGTACGTCAGCCCTCTGCTCGTCCTGTCTGGGCTGGAGTATGCCACCATCCCGTTCGGTGACTTGCACGACAGGATCTGCAATGCCTTGCGTGGAGATCGGCCTCGGCTCGTGGCCGAGTCGTGGGGGCCGGATGCGCGACTCCGGCTCCTATTCGAGGACGGCAGCGTGCAGGATATCGAGTCGAATGAACGGAGCGGCCGGGCGCGCGCATGAGGGCCGGCCGAACATCGCGCTGCAGCGGATCGGGGTTCGCGTTGCTCGCCCCGCCCGCTGAGCGCGCGCGTTCGGCGAACAAGGCCACGTCCCGGGTATGAGAAAAGAGTACGACTTCTCCCAAGGCGTTCGGCGCCGAGCCCGAGTGCGCC
>JACQCN010000373.1 GCA_016201575.1 Candidatus Rokuibacteriota bacterium
CCGGCGGCAGCCGCTGATCGGGCCGAAGACCTGACCATGGCCGGGACGACCAAGCGCGAGATCTTCCTCGGGGAGGGGAGCGGCACCGGCAGCGGCAGCCAGCATCTCCTCGTCAACATCGGGCCCCAGCATCCCGCCATGCACGGGATCATCCGCATCGTGGCCGAGCTGGACGGGGAGACGGTGGTGAAGGCCGACGTCGAGATCGGCTACCTGCACCGGGCCTTCGAAAAGGACTGCGAGGTCGGCGGCTACAACAACGCGATCCCCTACACCGACCGCCTCAACTACGTGTCGCCGCTGATCAACAACTTCGGCTACGCCTCCGCGGTGGAGAGGCTGCTCGGCATCGAGGTGACCGACCGCTGCCGGTACATCCGCGTGATCATGAGCGAGGTCTCGCGGATCTGCGACCACCTCACGTGCATCGGCGCCTCCGCCATGGAGCTCGGCGCCATCACCGTCTTCCTCTACATGATCAAGGCCCGCGAGTTCCTGTGGGAGCTGGTGGAGGACGTGACGGGGGCGCGGCTCACGATCTCCTACGGCCGCGTGGGCGGCGTGAAGGCCGACCTGCCCGACGGCTTCGCCGAGAAGGCGCGGAAGGCCTTCCAGGAGACGCGCGAGGTGCTCGACGAGGTCAACCGCCTGCTCACCGGCAACCGGATCTTCATGGACCGGATGATCGGCGTGGGCGTGCTCTCGCGCGAGGAGACGGTCGCCTACGCGATCACGGGCCCGCTGCTGCGGGCGGCCGGCGTGCCCTACGACGTGCGCCGCGCCCAGCCCTACTGGGCCTACGACCGCGTGGAGTTCGAGGTCCCGACGCAGAAGGACGGCGACAACTACGCGCGTTACCTCGTGCGCATGGCGGAGATGGAGCAGTCGATGCGCATCGCCGAGCAGGCGCTGGCCGACCTCCCGGGCGGCCCGGTGAACGTGGACCACGAGGGCCGGCCGATCGATCCGGCGGCGTACGTGGACCGCGGCAAGCAGGGCAAGACCGAGGGGCTCCTGCTCGTTCCGGTCACGCTGTCGCCGAATCTCCAGGGGCAGAGCCGCCGGGCGCTCGAGCAGGTCAACACCGGCGACAAGCGCGTGGCGCTGCCGCCCAAGGAGGACACCTACGGCTCCATCGAGGGGCTGATGAACCACTTCATGCTGATCATGGAGGGCTACGGGATCCGGCCGCCGGCGGGCGAGGCGTACTTCCCGGTGGAGGGCGCCAACGGCGAGCTCGGGTTCTACGTGGTCTCCGACGGGAGCGACCGGCCCTACCGCGTGCGCTGCCGGCCGCCCTGCCTGCCGCCGCTGGCCGCGCTGCACCGCCTGCTCGAGGGCGGCATGGTCGCCGACGTGGTCCCGTCCTTCGGCTCCGTGAACATGATCGGCGGAGAGCTCGACAGGTAATGGTGCGAGGCGCAGCCGAGCGTTCCGTATCGCAAGCCCCGCGGCAGCGGGGCGTCGCTGGTGATGAGGCCATGGAAGCGATCGCCCCAACCTCTGAGACGGCGCGGGCGTGGCGAGCGCCGCAACAGCGGGGCGTCGCTGGTGTTGAGCGCGTGGGACCGACGTCCCAAACCAGTCCGATTGCCGGAGCGTGCGGATGAACCGCAACGGCATCGAATTCTCGGACGCCCAGCTGCAGGAGGTGCGGCGGCTGCAAGGGCTCTACCCCGACACGCGCGGGGCGCTGCTGCCCGTGCTGCACCTGGCCCAGGACGCGTTCGGGCACGTCTCGCTCGAGGTGGAGGAGTACGTCGCCCGGCTCTTCGACCTGAGCCCGGCCCACGTGCACGAGGTCGTGACCTTCTACACGCTGTTCTTCCAGGCGCCGAAGGGCCGGCACATCGTCTCGGTCTGCCACAACCTCTCCTGCCACCTGACCGGCGCCCAGGACATCCTGCGGCACCTCAAGGCCCGCCTCGGCATCGAGCCCGGCGAGACCACCGAGGATGGCCGCGTCACGCTGCTCGCCGTCGAGTGCCTGTGCGCCTGCGAGATGGCGCCGATGATGCAGGTCGACGACCGCTACGAGGGCGGGCTCACGCCCGCGAAGGTCGACGCGCTGGTGGACGCCCTGAGATGAGCGCCCCCGCCGAGAAGATCCTCACGCGCAACTTCCACCGCCCGGACTCCCACACGCTCGCGACCTACGTCGAGACCGGCGGCTACACCGCGCTGCCGAAGGCGCTGGCGATGGAGCCGGCGCAGATCGTCGACGTCGTGAAGCGGTCGAATCTGCGCGGGCTCGGGGGGGCGGGCTTCCCGACGGGCGCCAAGTGGTCGTTCATCCCCAAGGGCCACGCGGGGCCGGTCTACCTCGTCATCAACGCCGACGAGGGCGAGCCGGGCACCTTCAAGGACCGCTATCTCCTCGAGCGCGACCCTCACGCCCTCGTCGAGGGGATGGCCATCTCGGCGCGCGCGATCGGCTCGGCGCTGGGCTTCGTCTACATCCGCGGCGAGTACGTGCAGCCGTGGCGCCGCTTCCGCGCGGCCGTGCGCGAGGCCTACGACGCGGGGCACCTCGGGCGCGGGTTCGACGTGGTCGTGCACCAGGGCGCGGGCGCCTACATCTGCGGCGAGGAGACGGGCCTGATCTCCTCGCTCGAGGGCAAGAAGGGCTGGCCCAAGCTCAAGCCGCCGTTCCCCGCCATCAAGGGCGCCTTCGGCGCGCCCACCATCGTGAACAACGTGGAGACGATCTGCCACGTGCCGCACCTCGTCAACCGCGGGCCCGAGTGGTTCGCGCGCCTCGGCACCAAGACGCAGGGCGGGACCCGGATGTACTCGGTCTCGGGGCGGGTGCGCCGGCCCGGCGTGTACGAGGCGCCGGTCGGCGTGACGCTCCGCCAGCTGATCTACGACTTCGGGGGCGGCGTCACCGGCAACGGCACGCTCAAGGCGGTGGTGCCGGGCGGCTCCTCGGCGGCGATCCTGACGGCGGACGAGATCGACGTGACCATGGACGTCGACGGCCTGCGCAACGCGGGGACGATGGCGGGCTCGGCCGGCGTCATCGTCATGGACGAGACGGTGTCGATCCCCGAGGCGCTCATGGTGGTGGCGCGCTTCTACGCCCACGAGTCGTGCGGCCAGTGCACGCCGTGCCGCGAGTCGACGGGCTGGATCTACAAGATGACGGAGCGGATCGTCGAGGGGCGGGGGCGCAAGGAGGATCTGGACACGATCCTCGACCTCTCCAAGCGCGGCGCGGGGACGACCATCTGCGCCTTCTTCGACGGCGCCGTGGGCCCCTACATCTCCTACATCGAGAAGTTCCGCGACGAGTTCGAGGCGTTGATTCCCAAGTAGGGGATATGCCCAAGGTCACGATCGACGGACGAGAGATCGAAGTCGCGCCAGGCACGAACCTCATCGAGGCGGCC
>JACQCN010000021.1 GCA_016201575.1 Candidatus Rokuibacteriota bacterium
GGCGGCCGGGGAGATATCCTTCACCGTGTAACGCGTGGGCATGTGCAGGGCGGCCACGTACACCATGCCGGTGCGCGGGTCGTAGGAGACGGGCGACCAGCTGGCGCCGCCGCCGGCGCCCGGCGCGATCTCGACGCCGCCCGGCGACGGACGCGTGAACAGATTGTGCTGCGGCACGAAGGCCTCGGACTTGTACAGCAGCCGGCCGTCGCGACGGTCGAGGACGTAGAACCAGCCGGTCTTGCCCGCCTGCCCGAGGGCCGGGACGCTCTGGCCGTCCACCTGGGCGTCGAAGAGCACCGGCGGGCTCGCCACGTCGTAGCCCCACATGTCGTGCGGCACTTCCTGGTAGTACCAGGCGAGCTTACCCGTGTCGATGTCGAGGGCGACGATTGACGCCGTGTAGAGGTTGTCCCCGGGCCGGGTGACGTCGTCCATCTGCGGCGAGGGATTGCCGACACCGAGGTAGACCAGTCCCAGATCGGGGTCGATAGCCGGCGTCGTCCATGCCGAACCGCCGCCGGTCTTCCAGGCGTCGCGGTACCGGGCAAAGGCCGCCTTCTCGCCCTCGATGTCGCGATCGAGCGGCGCGCCGTCCGGAGTCGTCGAGCGAAACTGGCCTTCCCAGCCCTGGGCTGCCGTGGAGTCGAACTGCCAGAGCCGCTTCCCCGTCCTCGCCTCGAAGGCCGCATAGAAGCCGGCGCGGGTGCTCTGGCCCGCGATGCCGATCACGGCGCCGACCGGCGCCCCCGGCCGGTCCGAATCGAGGTGCAGGCCGTAGCCGACGCCGGTGATGCCCACGATCACCCGGCCCCTGTAGACCAGCGGAGCCATGTTCGCCCCGACCCCCGTCGATCCCGTGACGCGCTGCCGGCGCAGCGGATCGTCGGCGGCGAGCTGCTCGGCTCGCTCGGTCACACCCTCGACGTCCTCGACCAGCGGCACGTCCCAGACGAGCCGTCCGGTTTCCTGATCGAGCGCGATCAGGCGGGCGTCCACCGTGGCCTGGTATACCGTGCCGTAGGCCACGGCCACCCCGCGATTGGCGGGGCCGCAGCACATCTTCTGGGTGCGGCGTCGGTGCTCGTACCGCCACCGCTCGCGTCCCGTGCGCGCATCGAGCGCGACGACGTGATTGAAGGGGAGCGACACGTACATCATGCCGTCGGCCACGATCGGGGTAGCCTGGAAGGTCGAGGGTACCCCGCTCTGGTAGATCCAGCGCGGCACCAGCTGCTTCACGTTGGCGGCGTTGATGCGGGCGAGAGGGGAGAAGCGCTGGTTGGCGTAGTCGCGACCGTAGGTGAGCCAGCTCGATGGATCCTGGGCCGCGGCGAGCAGGCGCGCGTCGTCGATCTCCGCCGCCCGCGCGCTCGGGCTCACCAGGAGAGCGAGAACCACGGCCGCAATCTTCCTGATCATGTTCTTCTCCTTCCCGCACACGGGTTCCGCGCTATCGTCGGCCAAATCCGCTCGGCGCGCAATCCCGGCCGTCGACGTCCCTGCCAACCGGTGCAGATGACCTATTGAAGATGAGCTGGAGATGGCATAGGCTCCCCGCCATGACTCGGCGGGGAGGAGCATGCGAACGGCCGTCGCGCGAACACGTCGCGCCAGCGGGACGCGATTCGAGGCCGACGGCTCCGGCGTTCGCTCGAATGGCGCCGCCTGCCGCAGGCGGGCAGCGTCGCGGAGGCGGCCGAAAGAGGCGGTGGCGGCCGAAGCCCGAGCGGTCCGTCCGTTGACCGCGGGTCAGAAGAACAGGTAGTAGAGGTCGATCCCGATCGTGTCCTGGTCGCTCCGCGTGGGCGCCGTCACGCCGCCGATGCGCCGGACCCCGAAGGCGTCCCGGCTGGCGTCGGCCGACCTTGTCGCCGGCGCCGTTGACGCTGGCGAAGGTCCGGATCCCGTCGGTGTCCTGGAAGTACTCGACCCGCAGCGCCGTGCGGAGCTTCTCCGTCCACTCGTACGCCGCGTAGGCGGCCGCGCCCCACCAGCTCGCGTCGGCGTCGCGGCGCGTGGCCGCCAGGTTCGGCTCGTCCTGCTCGCCCCCCACGTCGACGTTGAGGCCGAGGGTGACGTTCTTGATGCCCGTGTAGGTGGCGACGAGGTCGGTGACCCAGCGGTTGTTGCTGTTCGGGTGGTTCCCGCCGCTGTTGCCGCTCTGCTCGGGCCCGACGATCCAGTTGAGGTTCGTGGAGCGGCCGCGACCGTCAACCCCGTGAGTCGCGCCACGAGCGGTCTCCCCTCGCTAGAGCGCACTGTCGCCGTGCTCCCCGGTCCGGATCCGGACCACGTCCTCGAGGGGGCTCACGAACACCTTGCCGTCGCCGATGCTCCCCGTCTTGGCCGCGCTCGCGATCAGCTCGATGACCGTGTCGGCCCGGTCGTCGGGCACCGCCACCTCGACCTTCATCTTCGGGAGGAAGTCGATCGTGTACTCGCCGCCGCGGTACATCTCGGTGTGCCCCTTCTGGCGGCCGAACCCGCGCACCTCGGAGATCGTCATGCCGACGACCCCGGCCCCGATCAGCGCCTCCTTCACCTCGTCCAGCTTGAACGGCTTGATGATCGCCTCGATCTTCTTCATCGCGTTCTCCTCCGTGCAGGCGGGAGCGGGGCCGGCCCGCGCAACCCCCCCGGGCAATACGCCTTCGCTGCTAGGGGGCTGTCCGACGACCCCCGGTTCGAGCGCCGGCTTCGCCGGCGCCGGTAGGTTCTGGGGGAGGTCTCGGAGGGGGCCGTCGAGGCCCCCTCCGACCGAGCTAGCGACTCCGCTCCGCCGTCGTCGCCCCCGCGGGAACGGCCGGAGTCCAGCTCGCGGCCGTGCCGGCCAGCCCGCGCACGATGGTGCTGGGCCCGTGCACTTCCGGATAGCCGTGCGCTCCCATCTCCGGCACGTCGAGCCCTTCCAGCTCGTCGGCGGCCGAGACGCGCATGCCGAGGACCGCGTCGAGCACCTTGAAGAACACGTACGACGCGCCGAAGATGAACACGAAATTCGTGATCGGGCCGATGATCTGGGCAATGAGCTGGCTCCCGTCGCCGTACAGCACCCCCCGCACCGTTCCCTGGACGGAGTTGAAGCCGTCGCCGTAGGTCCCGTCGGCGAAGATTCCCAGGCTCACGACACCCCAGGCCCCGCAGGTGCCGTGGACGGAGATGGCGCCCACCGGGTCGTCGACCTTGAAGGTCCGCTCGATGAAGAAGACGCTCCAGCACACGAGCACCCCCGCCACGGCCCCGATGACGAACGCCCAGAAGCTCGACACGAACGCGCACGGCGCGGTGATCGCTACGAGCCCGGCCAGCATCCCGTTCGCCGCCATGCTCGGGTCGGGCTTGCCGTAGCGCAGCCACATGTAGCACATCGCGAAGATCGCCCCGGAGGCCGAGGCCAGCATCGTGTTGACGGCAATGACGGCAATGCGCAGGTCGGTGCCGGCCAGCGTGCTCCCGGGGTTGAAGCCGAACCAGCCGAAGGCGAGGATGAAGCAGCCGAGGATGGCCATCGGGATGTTGTGGCCGGGGATCGGGTTCGGAGTGCCGTCCTTGTTGTACTTGCCGAGCCGCGGGCCGAGTACGAGGGCGCCGGCGAGGGCGGTGACGCCGCCCACCATGTGGACCACCGAGGAGCCGGCGAAGTCCACGTAGCCGTGCCCGAGGCCGAAGTTCTTGCCGAGCTGGGAGAGCCACCCGCCGCCCCACACCCAGTTGGCGAACAGCGGGTAGGTGATCATCGAGATGAAGAAACCGTAGATGCAAAACGACGAGAACTTCCACCGCTCCGCCATGGCCCCGGTCGGGATCGTCGCCGCCGTGTCCATGAACACCATCTGGAAGAGGAAGAGCGTGAACACCGCGACGTCGTAGGTCGAGCCCGCCAGGAAGAACCCCTTCAGGCCCCACAGGCCGAAGTCCTTGCCGAAGAGCGAGATCGTGAACTCGTGGTCGAGGACGCCGGCGCCCCCCATCGTCCCGATGGCGCCGAGCCCTCCCATCTGGAGCGCGAAGCCCATGATCCAGTAGCCGGTCATCCCGATCGCGTACACCATGAAGTTCATCATCATGGTGTGAGCCACGTTCCGGGCGCGGGTGAACCCGGTCTCGGCCAGCGCGAAGCCGGCCTGCATGAACATGACGAGGAAGCCGGTGAGCAGCGTCCACATCACGTTGATCGAGACCTTGTTGTGGCCGACGGCGTCCGCCACCTCGACCAGCGTCGGCTTCCCCGCCTCCTTGGCCGGCACGTCGGCGATCCCGCCCGTGGCCGTCCCGCCCGGGTCGGGCTTGGGCGCCGGCGCGGCCGCCGAGGCGGCGGGCGCCTCCGCGGGCTTGTCCTGCGCGAGCCCGCGGCCGACCAGCGCGGCGACCAGCGCCACGGCGAGGGCGAGAGCGATCCGTCCCGCGACCCGCGTTCGCAGGTCCCGGACCCTCCGGATCAACGCATTCATCCGCATGGCAACGGCCTCCTTCGGCGCACTGGAATGATGATGAGTCAGGCGGCCGGCTCGATGAGCTGGCGACGAGTCCGAGTGACTCTTCGTGGCGGCGTTGCCCGGAGTCGCGACGGCGGTGTCGACGACGAGACGGCGGATTAGCAAGGGCCGTGCCGGACGACGACTTCGGCACACCGAGGCGAGATTTCCGCGGATTCCGAGGGCGGCGGCACCGCCGTGCCACGCGGCCCTGCCGTCATTCCGGGCAGCGCGCTGCCGCTGCTCATCCACAAGGCAGACGGCCGCTGCGCCCGCGCCGAAGGTGTATCGTCAGAAGGCCATCGAACTCTTCGACGGTGAAACCAGCTTCCCGGATCAAGCTGGGTAACGTGCCCTTGGCGAACTCCTTGTGATCAGGACCGGCGCACCGAGATCCCGCGCGTAGCCCACGACCTGTTCGACGTCAACGAAATGGTCCGCCGTCGGGGCCGTATTCAAGGTATCCTCGAATGCCGGCCCCGACGCGCCGGA
This sequence comes from Candidatus Rokuibacteriota bacterium, assembly GCA_016201575.1. Lineage (GTDB taxonomy): Bacteria > Methylomirabilota > Methylomirabilia > Rokubacteriales > CSP1-6 > AR9. The sequence continues at coordinate 4,971 of JACQCN010000021.1, forward strand.
AGAATCGCTACCAATTTCCCACATCACTTTTCCACATCAAACGGGTCAACCCCGATGGCGGCCGTCATCGTTGTGCCGCTCACACTTTAGGCCGCCGCGCTGATCCTTCTTGTCGGCGCCCGGGTGATCGCCGAGATCGACCGCACTCGAAGCGGATCGGGATATTGACCAGCCTTCGGGCATCGTCGAGGAGTGTTTCGATGACACACCAGCAAGAGATCCACGCGAACCCTGCGGGCCCGCCACTTCGAGCCCCACAGTCGGGACGAACCGTGACATTCGGGAACGATCATGCCTTCCAGCTCGAGCTCCGGCGGCGGGTTGAAAAGTATTTTCGAACCACCGGTCGGCGGCCACGCGACTGCTGGCAGATGTACGTGAAGACCGCCATCCTCGTCGTCATCTTCGCGGCTTCGTACGTGTTGCTCGTGTTCGTGGCCCAGACGTGGTGGCAGGGCCTGCTGCTGGCCACTCTGCTCGGGTTGTCTGCGGCCGGGATCGGCTTCAATATTCAGCACGACGGCGGTCATCAGGCGTATTCGAATTACGCCTGGGTCAACAAGCTCATGGCGATGACATTGGAGCTGATTGGAGGGAGTTCCTACCTGTGGCGGTGGAAGCACGTTGTGTTTCATCATACATACGTCAATATCACGGGCCATGACACCGACATCGACCTCGGGATCCTCGGCCGCCTGACCCCGCACCAAAAGCGGCTCGCATATCACCGCTGGCAGCACGTGTACCTCTGGCCGCTCTACGGGCTGCTGGCCATCAAGTGGCAGCTCGTCGATGATTTTCGGAAGCTCATCAGCAGCCGGATCAGCAACCAGCGATTTCCTCGCCCCGCGGGTGGGGAGTTGGCGATCTTCGTCGCCGGCAAGGCGATCTTCTTCACCGCGGCATTCGGGATTCCGCTACTGTTCCACTCCGTCGGGGCCGTACTGGTCTACTACGTGGTTGCCGCGCTGGTGCTGGGGACCGTGCTGAGCGTGGTGTTTCAGGCGGCCCACTGCGTGGAAGAGGCACAGTTTCCCCTGCCCCGAGAGGAGACCGGCCGCATCGAACACGCGTGGGCCGTCCATCAGGCGGAAACCACCGTGGACTTCGCTCGGCGCAGCCGAGTCGTTGCGTGGCTCCTCGGCGGCTTGAACTTTCAGATCGAGCACCACTTGTTCCCGAAGATCAGCCACGTCAATTACCCGGCGCTCTCGAGGCTGGTGGAAGAGACATGTCGAGACTTCGGGGTCAGGTACGCGGAGCACAGATCGTTCCGGGCCGCTATGGCGTCGCACTTCCGATGGTTGCGACGGATGGGGATGCCGAGTGCGCCCCGATGACGTGATCGGTCGCGGCGACTGACGTCCCGACGCAGCGGCGCCGTCGGCCGTGACGGTGCCGGAACGTGGCGAAACGCCCGACCGAAACCCCGCATCGCCAGCCGCCTGCTCGGCGCCTCGGGCCGCTCCATGCTGGACGCGCTCGTCGCCGGCACCACCGATCCCGAGATCCTCGCGGATCTCGCCCGCGGCACACTCCGCCGGACAGTGCCCGCCTTGCGCGAGGCCTTGAGCGGCCGCTTCCGCGCGCGTCACGCGTTTCCCGTCAGCCAGCTCCTCGCCCACCTCGACCACCTGGATGAGGCGGCGGAGTCCATCACGCTCCTCGGAGTACAAGCTGCCCGAAGTCCCTGGGGTTGTCCCCGGCCCGACACCAGGGCTCGGCATATCCTGCGCTCCGCATATCCCCGCCCCTTGCTCGAGAACGGCCCCAGCCGCTCGAACGCGCAGACGCCGGGCCCCCTGCCGGCGGTGTATCGTTAGAGACGGCGATGACACTGCAGGACAAGCTCGCCCACCTGCCCGACCGGCCCGGCGTCTACCTCTACAAGGACGCCAAGGGCGCGGTGATCTACGTCGGCAAGGCCCAGTCGCTGCGCAGCCGGGTGCGCTCGTACTTCCCGGAGTCGCGCCCGCGGGACCCCAAGACGGACTCGCTCGTCCAGCAGATCCGCGACCTCGAGTACATCGTGACCGACAACGAGCTCGAGGCGATGATGCTCGAGGCCAACCTCGTCCGGAAGCACCGGCCCCGCTACAACATCATCCTGCGCGACGACAAGCACTACCCGTTCCTCAAGCTGACCATCGACGAGGATTTCCCGCGGCTGGTGGTGGCGCGCCGGGTGCAGAAGGACGGGGCCGCCTACTACGGGCCGTTCTACCCCGCCACGGCGATGCGCGAGACGCTCCGGCTCACCCGCCAGCTCTTCCCGCTCCGCACCTGCCGGATCAAGATCGACGGGACGCTCGAGCGTCCCTGCATCCAGTACTACATCCACCGCTGCCAGGCGCCGTGCGCCGGCTGGGAGACCCGGGCGGGGTACGCGAAGACGGTCCGCGAGGTGCAGAGCTTCCTCGAGGGCAAGAACGAGGAGCTGGCCAAGGTCCTGACCCGCGAGATGGAGGACGCCGCCGCGGAGATGAAGTTCGAGCGGGCGGCGGTCCTCCGGGACCAGATCCAGTCGCTGAACAAGGTCCGGGAGCGCCAGAAGATCATCTCCACCGAGGAGGTCGACCAGGACATCATCGGCGCCGTCCGCGAGGGCGGGGACGCCTGCGTCGAGCTGTTCTTCGTCCGCAAGGGCCGCCTGCTCGGCCAGGAGGCGTTCTTCTTCGACAAGGTGTCCGGCTTTCGCGACGGCGAGGTGATCGGGGCCTTCATCAAGCAGTTCTACGTCCGGGGCGTGGCCCCGCCCCCCGAGATCCTCGTGTCCGAGGAGGTGCCCGACGCGCCGCTGATCACCGAGTGGCTGGCGTCGCTGCGCGGCGGGCGGGTCGAGCTGCACGCGCCCCAGCGCGGGCGCAGGCGCGAGTTCGTGGCGCTGGCCGAGGAGAACGCCGCCCTCGCGCTGCAGAGCCACCTCCTGGCCCGGGGCAACCGCCAGCAGGTGATCCAGGACGAGCTGCAGCGCGCCCTCGCCCTCCCGGGGGCGCCCAACCGCATCGAGGGCTACGACATCTCCCACATCCAGGGCGGCGAGCAGGTGGGCTCGATGGTCGTGTGGGAGAACGGCGCGGTGAAGAAGGACGACTACAAGCGCTTCAAGATCCGCACAGCTCAACGTGGGGCTCAAGGTCCTGGAAGACCTCGGGCTCGACTACATCCCGGTGATCGCGCTCGCCAAGCAGCAGGAGGAGGTCTACACCGCCGACAGCCTCCAGCCGACCGTCCTCGACCAGACCTCGCCCGCGCTCCACACGCTCCAGAAGATCCGCGACGAGGCGCACCGGTTCGCCATCACCTATCACCGGAAGCTCCGGACGCGACGCACCATCCAGTCGGTGCTCGACGCCATCCCCGGCGTCGGCCCGACCATCCGCACGAGCCTCCTGAAGACCCTGGGCTCCGCCCGGCGCGTCCGCGAGGCCACGGTGGCCGAGCTCGCGGCGGTGCCGAAGGTCACGCCGAAGATGGCGCAGAAGATCCACGATCACTTCCACCCGCCGGCGCCCGGCGGCACCGGCCCGGAGCCCCCGCCTCCGACCGCCGGCTGAACGGCGTCCCTCCCGCCCGCCGGACACATCCGGAACCATTCCCTACTCCGCTGGTTTATAGTGGCGGGGTCACGTCGATTCGCGGGAGGGGGGTGACCAGGCGATGAAGAAGCTCATGGTGGGGCTGGCGCTGGGGACGGCGGTGGTCGTCGGCGGCGGGATCGCGGCCGCGAACACCTGCCCGCTGCTCATCAAGCAGCTCGACGACAAACTGCCCAAAGTGACGAACAAGGCCAAGCACGACCAGGCCAAGAAGCTCCGGGACGAGTGCGAGCAGCTGCACAAGGACGGCAAGCACGCGGACTCCGTGAAGAAGTGCGAGGAGGCCGCCAAGGTGGCCGGCATCAAGTTCGACAAATAATCCCGCCGCGGGCCTCCGCGGCGGCCGCCGCCGCCGCCGCGGGGCCCTCCGGGCTCCCTCCCGGCGTCGGGTCGGTTGCCTCTGCTCGGTAAGTGTGTAAGAATCTGGCGTAATGTCGTCGGACCGCTACCCCTTCCGCGAGATCGAAGCGAAGTGGCAGGGTATCTGGGAAGCGCGGAATCAGTTCCGCGTCACCGAGGATCCGAGCAAGCCGAAGTTCTACTGCCTCGAGATGTTCCCGTACCCGTCCGGGCGGATCCACATGGGGCACGTCCGGGTGTACGCCATCGGCGACGTGCTGGCCCGCTACAAGCGCATGCGCGGGTTCAACGTGCTCCACCCCATGGGCTGGGACGCCTTCGGCCTGCCCGCCGAGAACGCGGCCATCGAGCACGGCGTGCACCCCGCGATCTGGACCTACGAGAACATCGACCACATGCGGGCCCAGCTCAAGAAGATGGGGCTCTCCTACGACTGGGACCGCGAGGTCGCCACCTGCGACCCCGCCTACTACAAGTGGGAGCAGCTCGTCTTCATCAAGATGCTCGAGCGGGGCCTCGCCTACCGCAAGCGCTCGCGCGTGAACTGGTGCCCGTCCTGCCAGACGGTGCTCGCCAACGAGCAGGTGGAGGCCGGCCGCTGCTGGCGGTGCGACACGGAGGTCACCCAGAAAGACGTCGACGGCTGGTTCTTCAAGATCACGAAGTACGCCGACGAGTTGCTGGAGTGGTGCGAGCGCCTGCCGGGATGGCCCGAGCGCGTGATGACGATGCAGCGCAACTGGATCGGCCGGAGCGAAGGCGCGGAGTTCGACCTGCCCGTCGCCGGCCGCGCGGGCCTGGCCGCGCGCGTCTTCACCTTCATCGCCGACTACGTCCTCATGGGCTACGGGACCGGCGCCATCATGGCCGTGCCCGGCGAGGACCAGCGCGACTGGGACTTCGCCGCCCAGCACGGGCTCCCCATCATCGAGACCGTCGCGCGGCCGGCGGGCTTCACGGGCCAGGCCTACACCGGCGACGGCGTGAAGATCAACTCGGGCTTCCTCGACGGGCTCACGGTGGCCGAGGCCACGCGCAAGGCGATCGACTGGCTCGTGGCCCGGGGCCTCGGCGAGGCGAGGGTGAACTACCGCCTCCGCGACTGGGGCATCAGCCGCCAGCGATACTGGGGCGCCCCCATCCCGGTCGTCTACTGCGACCGCCACGGGATGGTGCCCGAGAAGGAGGAGAACCTCCCGGTGGTCCTGCCCCGCGACGTCCAGATCAGCGGGAAGGGCAGCTCGCCGCTGGCCGAGGTGGCGAGCTTCGTCAACGCGAAGTGCCCCGTGTGCGGCGGCCCCGCCCGGCGGGACACCGATACCATGGACACGTTCGTCGAGTCCTCGTGGTACTTCCTCCGCTACTGCTCGCCCCGGTACGACCAGGGCATGTTCGAGCGGCAGGCGGCCGAGTACTGGATGCCGGTCGACCAGTACATCGGCGGCATCGAGCACGCCGTCCTCCACCTCCTCTACGCCCGCTTCTACACGAAGGTGCTGCGCGACCTGGGGCTCGTGAAGGTGGACGAGCCGTTCCTCGGCCTCCTGAGCCAGGGGATGGTGATCAAGGACGGCGCGAAGATGTCCAAGTCCAAGGGCAACGTCGTCGATCCCGACGACCTGATCCGGTCGCTGGGCGCCGACACCGCCCGCCTGTTCTCGCTCTTCGCGGCGCCGCCGGAGAGGGACCTCGACTGGAACGACCACGGCGTCGAGGGCGCGTCCCGGTTCCTGAACCGGGTGTGGCGCTTCGTGATCGGCCACGCCGAGGAGCTCCGGACGGCGCCCCGGCGGGCGGCCGGCCCGCTCTCGGAGGCCGGGCGCGCGTTCCGGCGGACGATCCACGAGACCATCGCCCGCGTCACCACGGACATCGAGAACGAGTTCCACTTCAATACCGCGATCAGCGCCATCATGGAGATGGTCAACGCGCTCCACGCCTTCGACGCCGCCGCCGCGGCCCCGCGCGAGGAGCGGCTCGCCCTCACGCGTGAGGCCGTGGAGACGCTCCTGCTCCTGGTGGGCCCCTTCTGCCCGCACATCGCCGAGGAGCTGTGGTCGGCGCTCGGCCACGCCGAGAGCGTGTTCGCCCAGCGCTGGCCCGAGGAGGAGCCCGCGGCGCTCGCGCGCGACGAGGTCACCGTGGTGGTACAGGTGGACGGCAAGGTGCGGAGCCGGCTCACGGTCGAGGTGGGCGCGCCCGACGAGCGCGTGCGGGAGCGGGCGCTCGCCGACGACAAGGTGCGCCCGTGGCTGGCCGGGCGCCGCGTGGCCCGCGTGGTCGTGATCCCCGGACGCCTCGTCAACGTCGTGACCCGTGCGGACTGATCCCCGGCGCGCGGCCCGCCGGCTGGTCGCCATCGTCCTGGCGTGCGCCCTGGCCGGCGGCTGCGGCTACTCGCTCACCGGCAACACGCTGCCGGCCCACATCCGCACCGTCGCCGTCCCGGTCTTCGTCAACCGCACGCAGGAGCCCGGGGTGGAGAACTTCATCACGCGCGCCGTGGCCGAGGCCTTCACGACCATCAGCGGCCTCAAGGTGGTGGACCCGGCGGGCGCCGACGCGATCCTCGAGGGCGAGATCGTGGGCTACGCGCTCCAGCCCCTGTCGTACAACCAGGCCGCGAACGTCCGGGAGTACCGGCTCGTCGTCACCGTGAACCTGCGCTTCAAGGACACCACCAGTGGGGAGATGCTGCTCGACGAGAAGGGCGTCCAGGAGAAGTCGGACTTCTCGTCGGCGGAGAACGTGTCGAACAGCATCGCCCGCGCGGAGACCGCGCTGCGCCAGGCCGCCACCGACATCGGCCGCGCCATCGTCACCCTGGCGATCACCCGGTTCTAGCGCGGATTGTTCATGAACGGGCACACGTGGAACCGGGCGGGTGGCGTCGGGAGCGGTCCCCGAGGACCGCAGCGGAAGGGCCTCACCGGGGGATATGTTCCGCGAGGACCGCAGGGGGCCGCTCCCGACGGCAGGACCCGCCCGCCGAGCGCAGTTGACGTTCGTGAGTAATCCGGGCTAGTGGACTACGCAGCCTTCCTCCGCGACGTCGACCGCCGCCAGATCCCGCTCGTCGCCCTCCTCCACGGCCCCGAATCGCTCCACGCCGACGACGCCGTGCGGCTGCTCTCGCGGGCGCTCTTCGCCGATTTCTCCGCCGCCGCGCTCGACCGCGAAGTGATGGACGGGCGGGAGGCGACGCCGGAGGCGGTGGCCCGCTCGGCGATGACGCTGCCGTTCACCGCCCCCAGGCGCCTCGTCGTCGTGCGGCACGCCGAGGCGCTGCCCGCGAAGGGGCACGAGATGCTCCTGCAGTACCTGGCCGCCCCGAGCGCCTCCACCTGCCTGCTCCTGCTCGCGCCGGCGTCGCTCCGCGCGGACCGGATGCGCAAGACCGACCACTGGCTCCTGAAGGCCGTGCCCGCCGGCGCCGTGGTGGAGCTGGCGGGGCAGAAGGGGGCCGCGCTCGAGCGCGCGCTCCAGCAGCGGGCCCGGCTCGACGGGCTCCATCTCGACGACGAGGCCGCGCGGCTCCTCGTCCAGCTCGTGGGGGACGACCTCGCGCTCCTCCTCGCGGAGGCGCACAAGGCGGCCCTCGCGCGGAGCGCCGACACCACGCGGATCGGCGCCGCCGAGGTGAGCGCGATCGTGGGGGAGCAGCGGCTGAGCGACCTGTTCGACCTGACGCGGGCCGTGGAGCGCGGCGAGCGCGGGCGGGCGGCCGCGCTCCTCGACCAGCTCATGCGGGCGGGGGAGGGGCCGCTCAAGATCCTGGGGCTCCTCGCCGGCGATCTCCGGACGACCTGGGTCGTCAAGGAGTGGGCCCGCCAGGGGCTGCCCGCCGACCAGATCGCGCGGCGGCTGCGGCGGCCGCCGCCGGTGGTCGAGCGGCTGGTCGGGCGCGCGACGGCGCTGTCGGGATCGGACCTCGCGCGGCGGCTCGAGCGATGCTGGCAGGTCGAGCAGCGGATCAAGTCGGGCGGCGAGCCGCGCGCGGAGATGACGGTGCTGATCGCCGACCTGTGCTGACGCGGGCAGCGCTGCTGGCCCTTGTCGCGCTGCTGCCGTTGCCTTCGTCTGCGGGGGCCCAGAAATGGCCCCCGCACCATGCCAGACCGCGCGCCTGCCCCCAGAACTGTCCCTCTTCACCTGCGGGGGCCCAGAAATGGCCCCCGTACTCCCCCCGTGGCATTCGACCCGTTGCGGCTCGGCGCGATGGGCTGCGGGCGGGGGCGGCGGCGGTCGCGCTGGCACTCCCCCCGGGCGTGCCGCTGGCCGGGTATGGAAGCCCCTCGCGCCGGCTGCTCGTGCCCGATTTCCTCGGGCGGCACCCGCACGCGTTCTGGCTCAAGCCGTCGACGGGCGCGCTCGACCCGATCATGGCGCGCGCGCTCGTGCTGCAGGCGGGACCGACGCGGCTGCTCTGGGTCGCGGTGGACCTCGTGGCGGTGGACCCCGGGCTCGTCGACGAGGTTCGCGCGGCCGCCGGCGACGCGGGGCTCGCGTACGACGCGGTCATTCTGTCCGCCTCGCACACGCACTCCGGGCCCGGCGCCTTCGTCGACTCGAAGATCTTCGGCGTCGTGACCGCCGATCGCTTCGACCCGTCCGTGCGGCGCGCGCTCGTGGCCGGCATCGCCGACGCCGCCCGCCGGGCCGAGCAGGCGAAGACCCGGGCCATCGTGGCCGCGTCGGTGGGCCTCGTCCCCGGTCTCACGGAGAGCCGGCTCGACCTGCCGCTCGATCCCGAGCTGGCGGTCCTGCGGCTCGCCCGGCCGGACGGCGCGCCGATCGCGCTCGTGTGGAACTACGCGATCCACGGCACCGCGCTCGGGCCCCGAAACCTCAAGCTCTCCGGCGACTTGATGGGCGTGGCTTCCCACCGCCTCGAGCGGCGCCTCGGCGTGCCCGTGCTCTTCGTCAACGGCGCCGTCGGTGACGTGAGCCCGCGGGAGCACGGCGAGAGCGGGGTGGACGATCTCGGCGGCCGGCTCGCGGACGCTGTCGCCGCGGCGTGGGAGCGCGCCCGCCCGCACGAGGCGGGTCCGCTCGAGATCGCCCGGAGCCGGGTCGATCTGCCCGCGCCGTTCCTCGCGGTGCGGAACTGCACCGGGGGCTGGGCGCCCGGATTCCTCACGATCCCGCTCGACTCGGCGCTCCCCCGCGCGGCCGAGCTGATCGGAGTACGGCTGGGGGACACCGCCTGGGTGACGATCCCGGGAGAGCTACAGACCGCGCTCGGACGGGCGGTGAAGGAGGTCGGGCGCCGCCGGTTCGAGGTCGCCTTCGTCGCCGGGCTCTCGAACGGCTACCTCGGCTACCTCCTCACGCCGGGCGCCTACCGGCGCCCCGGCTACATCGGATGCGCGAGCCTGTTCGGCGGCCGGGCCGGCGAGCGGGTGACGGACGCTGCGGTGGCGCTGCTGGAGCGCCTGGGCGCCGGCCGCGCCACGCGCGGGATGCCCCGCAGGCCGCTCAAAAAGGTCCAGATGCGAGGCAGCGAGGGGAGCGACGACTGAGGCGTACATCTCGTACGCCGCAGGGAGGAGCGACTGAGCCAACGACGCAGATGGGCCTTTTTCAGCGGCCTGCAGCGGCGAGGCGGCGGGCGAGGGCCGACTTCTTCCGGGCCGCGGTGTTGCGGTGGATCACGCCCTTGGTGACGGCCTTGTCGAGCACGCGGATGGCCTCCGCCACGGACTCGGCGACGGCGGCGGTCTTCTCGACGAGGGCGGCGCGGGCGGTCTTGACGGTCGAGCGCACCTTCGAGCGGACGGCGCGGTTGCGGTGGCGCCGGCGCTCACTCTGGCTGGCGGTCTTGATCGCGGATCTCGTGTTGGCCAAGAACTCACTCCTTCCGGGAAAATGTGATGGGCGCGATCTCTGCGATCGCGCCGGTACATGATGCGAAAGTTTGCGCGTGATTGCAAGGTCTGACCACGAGTCGCAGCTCGTCCGGGCGCTCGGCAGCATCGGCACGGCGACACTCGCCAGCCGCGTGCTGGGCTTCGTGCGGGACATGGTAGTGGCGCGGGCCTTCGGGGCGGGCCCGGTCACCGACGCCTTCTTCGTCGCCTTCCGGATCCCCAACATCCTGCGGCGGCTCCTCGGCGAGGGCGCGCTCTCCACCGCGGTCGTCCCCATGCTGACCGACTACCTGGTCACCCGGCGGCGGACGGACTTCAACCGCCTCTTCCGCGCCATGCTCGGCGCCGCCCTCGTCGTGCTGGGCGCGGTGACGGCGATCGGCGTGGCGGCGGCCCCGTGGGTGGTGCGGGCGATGGCGCCCGGGTTCGCCGGCGAGCCGGGGCAGCTCGCGCTCACGATCATGCTGACGCGGCTGATGTTCCCGTACCTGATCCTGGTCGGCCTGGCCGCGCTGGTGATGGGCGCCCTCAACGCCCACGGCCGCTTCTTCACCGCGGCCCTCGGCCCGGCGGCCGTGAACGTGGGGATGATCGCGTGCGTGCTCGCCCTCGCCCCGCACGTGCGCCCGCCCATCGTCTCGCTCGGCGTCGGCGTCCTCGTGGGCGGGCTCGGGCAGCTCGTCATGCAGCTGCCCGAGCTGCGCCTGGCCGGCGTGCCGCTCCAGCCCTCGCGCGAGCTGCGGCATCCCGCGCTCGGGCGGCTGGTCCGCCTGCTGCTGCCGTCGGTGTTCGGCCTGGCGACCGTCCAGGTCACGGTCTTCATCAACACGCTGCTGGCCTCGCTGCTGCCGTCCGGCAGCATCTCGTACCTCTACTACGCCGACCGGGTGATGGAGTTCCCCCTCGGCGTGTTCGGCATCGCGCTGGCCTCGGCGGCCCTGCCGGCGATGTCGCGGCAGGCCGCCGCCGGGGACACCCACGCGCTCGCGCGGACGCTCAACTTCGCGCTCCGGCTCTCCTGCTACACCGCGATCCCCGCCACCGTCGGGCTCGTCATGCTGCGGGTGCCCATCACCCGGGTGCTGTTCGAGCGGGGCCGCTTCGGGCCGACCGAGACCGCGGCCACCGCCTGGGCGCTCGCCTGGTACGCCCTCGGGCTCGCCGCCTTCTCGGGCACGCGCATCGCCGCCCAGGCGTTCTACGCCATGGGCGACACGCGGACCCCGGTGCTCACGGGCCTCGCCAGCGTGGCGGTCAACGTCGCCGTCGCCGTCGCCCTGCTGCGCCCGATGGAGCACGCCGGGCTCGCCTTCGCGTCGTCGGCGTCCGCGTACGCGAACCTCGCGCTGCTGGTCTGGCTCGCCCGCCGCCGCATGGGCTCCCTCGGCGCGCGCGAGGTCGCCCGGAGCGTGGCGCGCACGGCCCTGGCCGCGCTGGGCCTCGGGCTCTGGTGCGCGGCGCTGCTGTGGGCGTGGCCGCCGGGCGCGCGGCTCCTCGTCGAGGGGGTCTGGCTCGCGGCGGCGATCGCGGGCGGCGGCCTCGTCTTCTGGCTGGCGAGCGGCGCGCTCCGCTCGCCCGAGCGCGCCGCGCTCTTCCGCTCCTTGCCTTCAAGCGGCGCGGGTTGATATACTCCTGCGTGGTCACTCTGATCAGCCCTTCCGCCCGACCGACCGTGCTTTCGCTTCCGCGCCGCCTCGTCCGAGTCGCCCGCGCCGCTTGATGGACCCGACCCGTGAGTTTCTCGGGGCCCTCCAGACGGAACGGGGCGCCTCCCGAAACACGCTGGCGGCCTACCGCCGAGACCTCGCGACCTTCACGGAGTTCCTGCGCGGGCGCCGGCGCCCGCTGACCGTGGCCGCGCCCGCCGACGTCGTCGCCTGGGTCGCGCGGCTCCGCGCCGCCGGGCTCGCGCCGGCGAGCGTCGCCCGTCGGGTCTCGGCGGTGCGTGGGCTCTACCGCTTCCTGCTGCGCGAGAACGGCGTCGTCTCGGACCCGACCGAGCACCTCGAGACGCCGCGCCCGCGGCGGCGGCTGCCCCGCACGCTGTCGATCGAGGACGCCGCCCTCCTCGTCGAGGCGCCCGACGTCTCGCGGCCCGACGGCGTGCGCGACCGGGCGCTCCTCGAGCTGCTCTACGCCACCGGCATGCGCGCCTCGGAGTGCCTGGCGCTCCGGCTCGAGGACCTGAACCTCGCGGCCGGGTACGTCGTGTGCACTGGGAAGGGGAGCCGGCAGCGCCTGGTGCCCGTGGGCGGCCGCGCGCTCGAGTGGACCCGTACGTGGCTGGCGACCGCCCGCCCGCGCTTCACGCGGCGCCGCGACGCGGGCACCCTCTTCGTGAACCCGCGGGGCGGCCGGCTCTCGCGCCAGGCCCTGTGGACGATCGTCGGCGGGTGGGCCCGCCGCGCGGGCATCCGGCGGACCGTCTCGCCGCACACGCTCCGGCACTCCTTCGCGAGCCACCTGCTCGAGGGCGGCGCGGACCTGCGCTCGGTCCAGGCCATGCTCGGCCACGCCGACATCTCGACCACGCAGATCTACACGCACCTGCCGTCCTCCGCGATCATCCGGATGTACCGGAAGTTCCATCCCCGCGCGGCGGGCTCGCTGCGCGCGGCCGAGCCCCGGCGGAGGCCCGCGTGACGGCCCGGCGCGCCCACGTCTACCCGCAGGTCGACGCCCGCGCCGCGGGCCTGATCGACCTCCGGGTGGCCCCGTGCCCGGAGCGCGCGACGGTCGCGGAGGCGCTCACGCTGCTCCGGAAACGGAACGTCCAGGCCCTTGCGCGGCCCGCGCGCAAAGGGCTCGTCCTCCTCGAGGACCTGACGCGGGCCGGCGCCCTCGGGCTCGAGGCGCTGCCGGCGGTCGCGCTCGAGCGCACGGTGCCCGTGGTGACCGCGCGCGAGGGCGAGGTCGCGGTGCGCCGGCGCCTCCTCGCCGGTGCCGCCGCGGTGCTCGTCCTCGACCGGCTCGCGCCCCTCGGCGCCGTGGGCCGCGCGGCCGTCCGGGACGCGCCCGGCGCGGGCCTGTCGCTCGCCGCCCGCCTGCGCGCGCGCCTGCCCGCCGACGCGCTCGCCCTCCTGGTCGAGCTGGGCCGGCTGGCGGGGGCCGCGGGCGCGCGCGCCTTCGCCGTCGGCGGCGTCGT
>JACQCN010000432.1 GCA_016201575.1 Candidatus Rokuibacteriota bacterium
ACCGCGACGTGGTGCGCTTCTTCGAGCCGAGCGCCCGCGGCCTCGACGCGATCTTCGTCACGGTGCTCGGGCGCTCGGTCCGCGGCGCGCCGCGGACGGCGGCGCGCCTCCGGCTCCGGTGATTTTGCGGTATGATGAGGCCTTGATCGTCACTACGCCGGAGAGCGAGGTTGTGCAGAGCCCGCGATGAAGAAATACCAGCTGATGGCCCCAGGTCCCACTCCGGTCCCGAGCCAGGCGCTGCTCGCCATGGCCCAGCCGATGATCCATCACCGCACGCCGGAGTACGAGGCGCTGTTCACCGAGGTGCGGGCGGGGCTGAAGACGCTCTTCCAGACCCAGGGCGACGTCGTCCCCCTCGCGTGCTCGGGCACGGGCGCGATGGAGGCGGCCGCCGTGAACACGCTCTCCGCCGGCGACACCGTCGCCGTGATCCGCGCCGGGAAGTTCGGCGAGCGCTGGGTGGAGATCTGCCGCGCCTACGGGATCGACGTGGTCGAGCTGGCGGCGCCGTTCGGGCAGACGGTGCCGGCCGAGCGCGTGGCCGAGACGCTCCAGAAGACACCGGGGATCAAGGCCGTCCTCACCCAGCACAGCGAGTCCTCCACGGGCGTGCTCCACGACGTGCGAGGCTTCGCGGCCGTGACCCGGACGAGCGACGCGATCCTCATCGCCGACGCGGTCTCGAGCCTGGCCATCGCCGACCTCCAGATGGACGCCTGGGGCGTGGACGTGGTGGTGGCGGGCTCGCAGAAGGGCCTCATGCTGCCGCCCGGCCTCGCCTTCTGCGCGCTTTCCGACCGCGCCTGGGCGCGCACGAAGACCTCGACGCTCCCGAAGTACTACTTCAACCTGGCCGAGGAGCGGAAGTTCGTGGTGAAGGCCGAGGCGCACTTCACGCCGGCCGTCTCGATCGTCGTCGGGCTCCGCGAGGTGATCCGGATGCTCGAGGCCGAGGGGCTCCAGAACGTCTTCAGGCGGCACGACCGCCTCGGCCGCGCCACGCGCGCCGGCGCCGAGGCGCTCGGCCTCGAGCTGTTCGCCAAGGCGACGCCGAGCCCGGCCCTGACCTCCGTGGTCGCCCCCCCGGGCGTCGACGGCGAGAAGATCGTCGCCGCCTTCTCGAAGTCGCACAACATCACGATCGCCGGCGGGCAGGGCGAGATGAAGGGCAAGATCTTCCGCCTCGGCCACATGGGCTACGCGGCCGAGTTCGACACGATCAGCGCCCTCGCCGCGCTCGAGCAAGTGCTGGCCGAGCTGGGCGTGCCGGTCGATTTCGGGGCGAGTGTGCGAGCCGCCCAGAAGGTCTTCGCCGAAAAGCCGTGAAGCGCGTCCTCGTCACCGACGGGCTCCAAGCCGGGGGCGTGGACTATCTGCGGAAGGAAGGCCTCGAGGTCGAAGTTCTCAAGACCCCGCCCGAGGCCGAGCTGGGCCAGGCCCTCCGGGGCGCTCATGGCCTGATCGTCCGGAGCGCCACCCGGGTCACGCGGCGGGTCCTCGAGGCGGCCGACGAGCTGGTCGTGGTGGGCCGCGCGGGCGCCGGCGTGGACAACATCGACGTCGACGCGGCCACCGAGCGCGGCGTCATTGTAATGAACACGCCCGGCGGCAACACGATCGCCGTCGCCGAGCACACGATCGGCCTCCTCCTCGCCCTCGCCCGCAACCTCCCCCAGGCCCACGGCGCCCTCAAGGCCGGGCGCTGGGAGAAGAGCCGGTTCGCGGGCGTGGAAGTCTACAGCAAGACGCTGGGCGTGATCGGCCTGGGGCGGATCGGCAGCGAGGTGGCGCGCCGCGCCCTCGGCCTCTCCATGAAGGTCGTCGCCTACGACCCCTACCTCACGCGGGACGCCGCCGAGCGCCTGGGCGTGGAGAGCGTCGAGCTCGCGGACCTCTACGAGCGCTCGGACTTCATCTCGGTCCACACGCCGCTGACCAAGGACACGCGCAACTTCCTCGACGCGCCGCAGTTCGCGCGCATGAAGCTCGGCGTCCGCCTGATCAACTGCGCGCGGGGCGGGGTCGTGAACGAGGCGGCGCTGGCGGAGGCGATCCGGAGCGGCCGCGTGGGCGGGGCCGCCCTCGACGTGTTCGAGACGGAGCCGCTGCCCCCCGACCACCCGCTCCTCGGGCTCGACCGGGTGATCGTGACCCCGCACCTGGCGGCCTCCACCGAGGAGGCGCAGACCACCGTCGCCCTCGCCATCGCCGAGCAGGTGGCCGGGGTCCTCGCCCGCGGCGTCGTCCTGAACGCGGTGAACATGCCG
>JACQCN010000382.1 GCA_016201575.1 Candidatus Rokuibacteriota bacterium
CATCCGGGAAAAGAGTAATAGTTTGTATTAGGATAGCTAATGCCGTAGGCTCAGCAGTATATGCATCTCGAAACGCTCCGGCTCTACTGCGACGTCGTCCGGCTGCGCAGCTTCTCGCGCGGCGCGGCCCTCAACTACGTCTCCCAGTCGGCGGCCAGCCAGGCCGTGCAGCAGCTCGAGGCCGACCTGGGGGTGTTCCTGATCGACCGGACCAAGCGTCCGTTCCTGGTGACCCAGGAGGGCCGGGCGTTCCACGAGGCGTGCGGCGCGCTGCTCGACGGCTACGAGAACGCCAAGGCGCGGATCGCCAACGTCAAGGCCCAGCTCTCCGGCACCGTCCGTGTGGCCGCCATCTACTCGGTCGGGCTCCACGACCTGAGCCGCCACATGCAGCGGTTCATGGCCCTCTACCCCCAGGCCCGCGTCCAGCTCGAGTGCCTCCATCCCCAGAAGGTCGTGGACGCGGTGCTCGGCGACGAGGCCGACGTGGGGATCATGTCGTACCCGCCGGTCAACCGCGCCCTCACGATCGTGCCGCTCCGGGACGAGCCGATGGCCTTCGTCTGCCACCCGGGCCACCGGCTGGGGCGCCGCAAGGCGGTCGGGCTCGATGACCTGAACGGGGAGCGCTTCGTGGCGTTCGACCACGGCCTGACCATCCGCAAGGCCATCGATCGCGCGCTGCGCGCCCACAACGTGAAGATCGAGGTCGTGATGGAGTTCGACAACATCGAGACCATCAAGCAGGCGATCACGATCGACGCCGGGGTGAGCTTGCTGCCCCGGCACACCGTGGCCAAGGAGGCGGGCATCCGCACGCTCGTGGTGGTGCCGCTCACCACGCCCGACCTCGTCCGCCCGATCGGCATCATCCACCGGCGGACCAAGCGCCTCACGCCCACCGTGCTGCGCTTCATCGACCTGCTGCGCGAGGCCACGGCCCAGGACTCGCGGAGGGACTTGCCCGCGTCCGGCCGCGCGCTCGCGCGGGCCGCCGGCGAGGACGGGTAGGCGTACCCGCGCCGCGGACACGTGATAGGCTGAACCTCGTGGCTTCTGACGCGACCGTCACCCGGCACCTGACACGCGGGGGCGTGCGTATCTACGGGTTTCGCGTCGAGACCTTCCCGAACCACTTCAACAACATTTACCTGATCCTGGACGGTCCCCGCTCCACGCTCTTCGATGTCGGCTCGGGGCTGCCCGACTCCAACGCCGGCCTCGACGCGGCGATGCACGCGATGCGGGAGCGCTACGGCGAGTCGATCCGACTCGAGCAGGTCCAGCACGTGGTCATCAGCCACTCGCACATGGACCATTTCGGCCACGTCGGCTACTTCGTGCACCGCACCGAGGCGCAGGTCTACGTCCACGAGCTGGACGCGCGGGTGCTCCAGAACTTCGAGGAGCGGATCGTGCTGGCCTCCAAGGACCTGCGGGTCTTCATGGAGCGCGCGGGGCTCAAGCCGCAGGCGCGGGCCGACCTCGAGGAGATGTACCGGCTGTCCAAGAGCTTCTTCAAGTCGATCCGGGTCGACCGGATCCTCAAGGACCGGGAGCGCATCATCAACGGCTACGTGGTCCACCACGCGCCCGGCCATTGCCCGGGGCAGATCTGCCTCCAGGTGGACGACGCGCTCCTGACCGCCGACCACGTGCTCTCGCGGATCACGCCGCACCAGTCGCCGGCGTCGATCACGCCCTTCTGCGGCCTCGAGCTCTACCTGGCCTCGCTCGAGAAGATGCGGCAGGTGTCGGGCGTGAGCCTGGCGCTGCCGGGCCACGAGGCGGTGATCCCCGACCTGGCGCCCCGCATCGACGCCATCGCCGCGCACCACCAGCGGCGGCTCGGCCAGGTGCTCGACATCTGCCGCCGGCCGTCGACGCTGGTCGACATCTCCAAGGCCCTGTTCGGCGAGCGGGGCGGCTACACGCGGCTCCTCGCCCTCGAGGAGGCGGGCGCGCACGTGGAGTACCTGTTCCAGCGCGGCGAGCTGGGGATCGCGAACCTGGAGCAGGTGGCGAGCGAGTCCAACCCGGTCATCTACTACGAGATGCGGAAGCCATGACCGATCGGGGATTCTCCGCGGCGCGACCGTTTCGGTCTGCCACTGTTCGAGCGCCGGCTTGGCCGGCGCTACCCGAAGGGGGGAGGCTCGGAAGCGGGGCGGAGCCCCCCTCTGAGGAAAAGTCGTGATGGACGCGCTCCTGATCATCGCGGCGAGCGAGAGCGACGCCAACCTCTACTATGCCTCGGGGTTCCTCGCCCCCGACCCCTTCGTGTTCCTGCAGGTCGGGGGCAAGAGGCTCCTCCTGATGAGCGATCTCGAGATCGACCGCGCGCGGGCCCAGGCGCGCGCGGACGAGGTCACGTCCTACACGATCTACGAGGGCAAGGCCCGCCAGCGGTGGTCCCAGCCCCGGCTGGCCGACGTGGTCGCCGTGTGGCTCGAGGACGTCGGCGTCAACGCCGTGTCGGCGCCGTCGAACTTTCCTCTCGAGCACGCCGACCGGCTCCGCGAGCGCGGGATCCGTGTCGCGGCCAGGCCCGATCCGCTCTTCCCCGAGCGGCTGATCAAGAGCGAGGCTGAGATCGCCGCCATCGCCGAGACACAGCGCCACACCGAGGCGGCCCTGGCGGCGGCGCTCGATGTGCTGCGGGACGCCGAGATCCACGGCGAGGACGTCTCCTGGCAGGGGCGCCCGCTCACCTCGGAGGACCTGAAGCGGGTCGTCAACGTCAGCCTGATGGAGAACGGCTGCGTCGCCGAGCACACGATCATCGCCGGCGGCGTCGACGGCGTGGATCCCCACAACCAGGGCTCGGGGCCGATCAAGGCCAACCAGTCCATCATCTTCGACATCTTCCCGCGCTCCTCCCGGACGCGGTACTTCGCCGACATGACCCGGACGGTGGTGAAGGGGCGGGCCTCGGACCAGCTCAAGCGGATGTACGACGCCGTGCTGGCCGGCCAGCGGCGCGGGATCGATCTGGCGCGGGACGGCGCCTCCGGCGCGGCGGTCCACGCCGAGGTGATCCGGACGATGGACCGCCGGGGGTTCGAGACCGCGGTCGTGAACGGCCGGAACGAGGGCTTCTTCCACGGGACCGGCCACGGGGTCGGGCTCGACATCCACGAGCCGCCGCGCATCAGCAAGGTGGATCACATCCTCAGGGCCGGTCAGGTGGTGACGGTGGAGCCGGGTCTCTACTACCCCCGTTGGGGGGCGGTCCGCATCGAGGACATGGTGGTCGTCGAGGCGGGGGGTTGTCGCAACCTGACCCGGTTCCCGAAAGACGAGCTGCTGGAGCTCTAGCGCGGATCATTCACGAACGTCGACGCCCAGCGGCGGGCGGGTCCTGGCGCGGC
>JACQCN010000383.1 GCA_016201575.1 Candidatus Rokuibacteriota bacterium
GACATCGTGATGGTGAAGCCAGCGCTGCCCTACCTCGACGTCGTCGCCCGGGTGAAGGCGGACTTCGGGCTGCCCGTGGCCGCCTACTCCGTCTCCGGGGAGTACGCGATGATCCGGGCGGCGGGCACGCTCGGCTGGCTCGACGAGGAGCGGGCGATGATGGAGGCGCTCATCTCGATCCGCCGCGCCGGCGCCGACCTGGTCATCACCTACTTCGCCAAGGAGGCGGCGCGCCTGCTGGAAACCAACCGGGCGGGGAGCTGATCTGCCGGCTGCATGAAGATCTCCGCGAAGGGGGAGTACGCGATCAAGGCGATGCTGGACCTGTCGATGCACCACTCGCCGGGGCTGGTGTCGATCCAGGAGATCGCCTCCCGCCAGTCGATCCCGCAGCGCTACCTCGAGCAGGTGCTGCTCCAGCTCAAGCGCGCGGGGCTCCTCCGCTCCAAGCGCGGGGCGGCGGGCGGGTATCATCTCACGAAGTCGCCCAACGACGTCACGGTGGGCGAGGTGCTGCGGGCGGTGGAGGGCGCGACCGCGCCCTTCGAGTCGGCGCGCCCGGCGCGGCGGAGCGCCACCGACCACGCCAACGACCTGCTGGAGCTGTGGGAGGATCTGTCGAAGGCGGTGTCGCAGGTGATCGACCGCCTGACCTTCGGCGAGCTGGCCGCCCGCGCCGCCCAGCGCCGCAGCGCCGCCTCGCCCATGTACCACATCTGATCTCGCGAGGTAATGTCGCGAGGCTGGGCCGAGCGTCCCTATCGCAAGCCCGGCGGCAGCCGGGCGTCGCTGGTATTGAGGGCGCGGGAGGCACCGTCGAACCTGTGCAGCGGCGACCGCGGTAGCGGGGCGTCGCCGGTCATGAGGGCGATGGAAGAAGCACCGAGAACGTCCGGGCGCGGGGAGCGCATGAGGTCAAGCACGGTGACACGACCCAAGATCGCGGAGAGCGTCCTCGACCTGATCGGCGGCACGCCCATCGTCCGGCTGCGACGGGTGGTCAAGCCCCGGGGGGCGACGGTGCTGGCGAAGGTCGAGTCGGTCAACCCGGGCGGCAGCGTGAAAGACCGGATCGCCGCCGCGATGATCGAGGACGCCGAGCGGCGGGGCCTCCTCGAGCCCGGCGCCACCATCGTGGAGCCGACGAGCGGGAACACCGGCATCGGCCTGGCGATGGTGGCGGCGGTGAAGGGCTACCGGCTGATCCTCACCATGCCCGACGACATGAGCGTGGAGCGCCAGCGGCTGCTGGCGCGGTTCGGCGCCGAGATCCAGCTCACGCCGGCGATCGAGGGCATGACCGGCGCGGTCTACGCGGCGGCGGAGCTGTGCCGCGAGCACCCGGACTACTTCATGCCGCAGCAGTTCCAGAACCCCGCCAACCCCGAGGCGCACCGGCGCACGACCGCGCTGGAGATCCTCGACGCGACCGAGGGGAAGCTCGACGCCTTCGTGGCCGGGGTGGGAACCGGCGGCACCATCACGGGGGTCGGCGAGGTCCTGAAGGAGAAGATTCCGGGCGTCCGCGTGGTGGCGGTCGAGCCCGCGCGCTCGCCGGTGCTGTCCGGCGGCAAGGCGCGGCCGCACGGCATCCAGGGCATCGGGGCCTCGTTCGTCCCGGGGGTCCTGAACCGCGGCGTGCTCGACGAGATCGTCCAGGTGCGCGACGAGGACGCCACCGCGATGTCCAAGCGGCTCGCGCGGGAGGAGGGCCTGCTGGTCGGCGTCTCGGCCGGCGCCAACGTCTTCGCCGCCCTCGCGGTCGCCGAGTCCCTCTCGCCCGACCAGATCGTGCTGACGGTGCTGCCCGACACGGGCGAGCGGTACCTGAGTCTGTCGCAATGACCGGAGGGCATCGATGAGCGTTCAGGTCTACATTCCCACGCCGTTCCGGCGGGCCACCAACAACAAGGACCGGGTGGAGGCGCGCCCGGGCGACGTCGCGGGGCTTCTCGACGAGCTGGAGGCGACGTTCGGGGGGCTCAAGGGGCTGGTCCGGAACGAGGCCGGCGAGATCCACCATCACGTGAACGTCTACGTCAACAGCGAGGCGATCGAGTCGCTCCAGGGCCTGAAGACCCCGGTCAAGGACGGTGACGAGGTGACGATCATCCCCGCGATGGCCGGCGGCGCGTGATCGCCACCCAAGAGGAGCTGGCGGAGATCCGCCGGCACGCCGAAGCCGACTACCCGAGCGAGTGCTGCGGGGTGATCCTCGCCCGCGACGCCGAGCGGGCGCTGATGCGATGCCGGAACCTGCAGGACGAGCTGCACCAGGGCGACCCGGCGAAGCACCCCCGCGACTCGCGGACGGCGTACTACATCGAC